>JBKPQP010000058.1:0-3069 GCA_046734155.1 Actinomycetota bacterium
CCCCTGCGACTCGTACGTGAGCTGGCCCTCGTGGATCAGCAGCCCGGCGGCGGCGCGGCCCGACTGCACCTCCTCGATGATCTGGTCGAACGGCACGGCGCGGTAGCGAAACTGCCCGAGGCACATGCGCAGCACGAGGAATGCGGTCGTCAGCTCACCCGGGACGGCGATCTCGACGTCGCGCGCATCGGCGAGCGACAGCTCCTCGCGGGCGACCACGATCGGCCCGTAGCCCGAGCCCATCGAGGCGCCGTGCGGCAGCAGCACGTACTTGTCCTGCACGAGCGGATACGCCGCGAGGGAGATCGCGCTGACCTCGAGCTTGCCGTCGAGCGCCCACGTGTTCAGCGTCTGGATGTCGCGCAGGACGTGCTCGAACTCGAAACGGCGCGGGTCGACCTCACCGGAGGCGAGGGCCCAGAACATGAACGCGTCGTCGGGATCGGGGCTGTGGCCGAGACGAATCTCCATGGAGCGCGAAGAGGCTACCGCACTAGCGCGGTACGCTGGTCCGGTGCCGAAGCCGCCGCTTAGCGACGCGATCCAGGACTACCTGAAGGAGCTCTACCACCTACAGGCGAACGGCGGCCGGGTCACCGTCACGGCCCTCGCTCGGGAGCAGCAGGTCTCGCCCGCGTCGGCGAGCGCGATGGTCAAGAAGCTCGCGGCCCTGGACCTCGTCGAGCACGCGCCCTACCGCGGCGTGCGGCTGACTCCTTCGGGAGAGAAGGTCGCGGTCGAGGTCATCCGCCACCACCGGCTGCTCGAGCTCTACCTCGCCCGCACGCTGGGCCTGGACGTCGACGACGTCCACGACGAGGCCGAGCGGCTCGAGCACGTGCTCTCGGAGGAGCTCGAGGCGCGGATTGACAGCGCGCTCGGCTACCCGACTCACGACCCGCACGGCGACCCGATCCCGAACGCGGATCTCGAGTGGCCGAAGTGACCGTCCCGGAGGCGGAGCTGGTCCAGACCGAGAACGGGCTCGTGCCGAAGGGCCAGGGCTGGTTCGTCCTGAACGCCCGAGAGGCGCAGTGGTGGGCCCGTGAGGGTCGCGGTCTCCTCTGCGAATTCGAGGGGGCGGGCTTCGAGGGCGCGCTGGACTTCGAGCAGCTCGGGATCAACGTGACAGTGCTCGGGCCGGGTGAGCCGACAGGCATGTACCACTACGAGAACGACCAGGAGGACTTCCTGGTGCTCGCCGGTGAGGCGCTCGCGATCGTCGAAGGCGATGAGCGACCGCTCCGGCAATGGGACTTTTTGCACTGCCCGGCGGGCACCGAGCACACGATCGTCGGCGCCGGCGACTCGGGCTGCGTCCTGCTCGCGGTCGGCGCACGCGACCGCTCGGTCGGCCCGGACTGGGGCTCCTACACCGTCGACGAGACGGCGATTCGGCACGGCGCGGGCGTCGAGGCCGAGACGACCGACCGGGACGTTGCGTACGAGCGCTTCGAGCCCGGCGGCCTCGTGCGCTACGTCGAGGGCTCGCTACCGAACCTGTAGCGGCGCGCGGCTTCCTCGAGCGCAACCGCGCGCGCGAACGCAGCGGCGAGATCGGCGCCGAAGCAAACGGGCCCGTGGCCGAGCATCACGACCGCGTCGCCGTCGCCGGCCGCGGCCACGACCGCCGCGCCGAGCTCGGCGGTCCCGGACGCACCTTCGGCGACCGGCACGCTCGGCCGGGCGGTCGCCTGCGGCGAGTGCGTGTGGACGACCGCGCCGACATCCGGCCGCGCCGAGAGCACGGCGAGGTGCATCGGCAGCTCGACGCTCGGCTCACGGCCCTCGACGAGCCGGCCCTCCGGCGTGACGAGCGAGACGTCCTCGGGCCGGAGCGTGTCGTACGGCAGCGACGTCGGCGAGACCGCGACGAGCTCGCCCGCGCGGGCACTGGCGTTCCCTTCCGTCCCGCGAACGAGGCCCGAGGCCTCCATCCGCCGCAGGGTCTCGACCAGCTCCTCGCGTGTTCCTAGCGCCCGAAGAACCATCGCTCGAGCGGGCGCAGGAGCTCGTCGCGGACGAATGGCTTGATCTTCTCCGCCCGCCCGTCCTGCTCGGATACCCGCGCGTCGTCCTCCAGCGTCTCGTTCGCCGCGTCCAGCGCGTCGGTCAGCTCGTAGCCCTGGAAGACGTAGTCGTGCTTGCGCGCCTCGTCGGTCGGCCGGTACTGCGGGTTGACCGCCCGGCCGACGGCCCACAGCGCTCCCGGAAGCCGCTCGATCCAGATCACGATCCGCTCCGGCTCCCCGGCGTCGTCAACGCCGTGCACCTCGCGCTCGGCGAAGCGGGCGGAGGAGGACTTCCTCACGTCTCGACTCTACCGCGCATGGATAGGATCGAGGTCGTGGGCTCGAGGCTGAGCAGCTTCCTCCGCAACCCGTTCTCCTTCCTCTTCGCCCGCTCCTCCCAGGAAGAGCGGCTGGCGGCGTACGTGATTCGCGAGCACGAGCGCGGCCGCTCGCTCGACGAGGTACTCCAGGACCCGTACGTGCGGAACCGCGCCTCGGAGCAAGAGGTCGCGCGGCTGCTCGACCGGCCCGAAGTGATTCACGCCCTGGGCGAGGGCACCGTCGCCCCCGCGCGCGACCGGCTCAGCTAGAGCTCGGTCCCGACGTCGCGTTCGCGGGCGCGCTCGAGCGCGAGAGCCCCTATGGCCACGTCCCATGCAGCGAGGCCGTTCGACTTGAAGACGACGATGTCGTCGTCCGCCTGGCGGCCGGGCAGCTCGCGGGCGACGACCTCCTGCAGCTCGTGGACCTCGAGCCAGTCGAGCACGCCGGCCTCGACCGGCTCGATCAGGTCGCCGGACTCGTGCTTCGCGTCCTCGATCGAGTCACAGCAGACGAAGGCGGCGCGCTCGAGCACCACGTTGTCGAGCTCGCGCCGGCTCGGATGGTTCGCCCCCACCGCGCAGACGAGCGCGCCGGGGCCGAGCCACTCGCCGCGCAGGACTGGGTCCTTCGACGTCGTCACGGTGACGACGACGTCCTGGGACGCCGCGTCGCGGTGGCTCTCGCCGGCCTCGGCGCCGACCTCCGCGCAGAACTCGGCCAGCCGCTCCTCGCT
>JBKPQP010000059.1:0-14117 GCA_046734155.1 Actinomycetota bacterium
GACGCGCTCGCGGCCCTCCTCGGCCCAGAACTCCTCGAAGTCGCGCTCGTAGATGTCCGGCTGCGCGTTCGCCTGGGCGGCGAACTCGGGAGGCGGCGGATACCGCCTCTCCTCCAGGAACATCGTCTCGATCGCGGGCGACCGAGCGTCGGAGCTCATGGAGTCAGGTCGTAGGGGAAGTCCGTGAGGTTCTCGGGCCCGTCCTCGGTCACGAGCACGAGATCCTCGAGCCGGCAGCCGCCGAAGCCCTGGCGATAGAGCCCCGGCTCGAGCGTGACGACGTCGCCAGGCACGAGCTTCGCGGTCCCACCGCGCCCGAGGTTCGGCTGCTCGTGCACCTGCAGCCCCACGCCGTGGCCGAGCCCATGGAAGAAGCCGTCCTCGAGCACCTCGCCGGGCGGCTTGGACAGGATCGTCGGCTGACCGTTCTCCTCGAAGAACCGGCAGACCAGCTCGTAGATCTCGACTCCCGGGACCCCGGCCTGCGTCGCTTCCAGCGAGCGGTCGAGCGCCTCCTTGACGAGACGGTGGTACTCGACGAGCTCGTCCGGAGGCGTCCCAACGACGAACGTCCGCGTCATGTCCGCGTAGCAGCCGGACTCCGGATCCTTCGGCCAGAGGTCGATCACGACGGGCTCGTCCCGCGCGATCTGGCCGGACCCGAGCTCGTGCCCGATCGCCGTCTGGGCTCCGTGCGACACGATGAAATCGTCGCTCGCGACGCCGTGCTCGGTGAAGACGCGCCGGATCGCCGACTTCAGCAGCTCGCTCGTCAGCGGCTCACCGTCGACACCCAGGCTCCCGTTCGACTGCTCCGCGCGGGCCATCAGGTCCCTCGCGGCGCCCATGGCGGCGTCCGCTGCGCCCTGAGCCCTGCGAATCCCCGCGAGCTCCGCAACGTTCTTCACGCGGCGGCGTCCGGCGAAGAGCTCGTAATCAGGCGTGAGCGTGATCCCATTCGCGCGCAGGTGGTCGGCGACGAAGGTTGGGAAGCCCCACGGGATGCTTGCGCTCTCGATTCCGAACTCCCGGCACGCGTTCAGGGGCATGTGTCGGGCAATCACTTCGAGCCGCGGAATCCCCTGTGCCAGCAGCTCGTCGTACCCGAACTCCTCGAGCGCGTGCGCCTCGATGCCCACGGCCTTGATCCGCTCGACCTCGAAGGCGGTCCCCGCCGTCAACTTCCTCCCGTCCTTCTCGGCGTACAGGAAGGGATCCGGAACGGTGATCGGCACTTCGTGCCGCATCTCGGCGGAGGTCTCGGTGTCGGAGAAGATCAGGACGTCGGGCACCGCGCGGCATCCTAGCGTCCTCTGCATAGACTGAGGATTCGTGGAGCGGGAGTTCGAGCGGGCCATGGCGCTGCTGTCGCGGTACGAGGACGGGTTGCACGACCTCCTGCCCGCAGACGCTGAGATCTTCGACGCGCACGTCCATCTCGGCCACGACATCGACGGGCAAATCGGCGTCTACGAGGAGCTCGAGCGCATGAACGAGGCGGCCGGCGTCTCGCGGTGCTTCATGTTCTGCATGGACGAGCCCGACCGGCATCCGGCGTTTCGCGCGCCCAACGACCGCACCCTCGAGTACGCGAAGCGCTCCGAGGGACGGCTGATCCCATTCGTACGGCTCGACCTCACCGAGAGCCCGATCGAGGAGGCGGAGCGCTGCCTCGACCTCGGCGCGCGCGGGATCAAGCTCCACCCGCGGGCCCAGCGCTTCCTGCTCAACGATGAGCGTCTGGCGCCGGTCTTCGCCATCGCGGCCGAGCGCCGCGTTCCGATCCTGATCCACGGCGGACGGGGACTGCCCCCGATCGCGGACCACCTCGCGCGCCTCGTCGACGGCTATCCGGACGCGCAGCTGATCATCGCGCACGCGGGCATCGCCGACTTGACGGGCCTCGCGGGACGCTTCGGCGGCAGGGCGGGGGTGTACTTCGACACGTCCGTCTGGAGCGCCGTCGATCTGCTGAGCTTCTTCCACCTCGTCGCGCCAGAGCAGGTGCTCTACGCGTCCGACTATCCCTACGGACGACCGCCGAGCTCGCTGCTGATCGCGGTCCGCACCGCGCGAGCCGCCGGCTTCGACGACGACCAGCTGCGCGACATGCTCGCGGGCAGCGCCAACCGGATCGCGCGCGGCAAGCCTCCCAAGGCGCCGACTAGGCCTACCGGCGACGGGATATTCAGCCAACCGATGACGATGGCGCGCATCCACCAGTACCTGTCGATGGCGACGCCGCTCCTCTGGATGCGGCAGGCAGACTCGATCGGTGTGATCGGGCTCGCCCTCAACGCAGCCGACGAGCGCGACGGGTACGCAGGCCACGAGCTCGACGAGGTCCGAGAGCTGCTGACCACGGCCCGCGACCTGTGGCGCGTCTTTCCCGAAGTCGAGGAGGAGGACCTGAACGAGGTCTCTCGCGCCACCCGCGGGCTCGTCCACATCGCGGACATCCTGGCGGTGACGACGCGTGCCTGAGCTCAACGTCAACGGCGAGGCGCATGGGGTCGACGTCCCCGTCGGAACGACCCTCGCAGAGGCTTTGCGCGACGAGCTCGGCCTGACCGGGACGAAGGTCGCCTGTGCGGAAGGCCATTGCGGCGCGTGCACGGTGCTTCTCGACGGCGTGCCGGTCTACTCGTGCATCACCCTCGTGCACATGGTCGGTGAGCGCGAGGTGACGACGATCGAAGGCCTGCGCGAGCATCCGCTCGTCGACGCGTTCGTGCGGGCGGACGCGCTCCAGTGCGGCTTCTGCACGCCTGGGCAGATCGTCTCCGCCTCCGCCCTGGTCGAGGGTAACCCGAGCCCCAGCTCCGACGAGATCCGTCACGCGATGGCCGGGAACCTGTGTCGCTGCGGCACGTATCCGAAGATCGAGGAGGCGATCTCGACATGGCAAGGCTGATCCGCACGGAGAAGGAAGTCGAGGGCCGCTTCGAGGAGGTCTGGCTCGTCGTCGAGGAGGACGCACTCGAGCAGTGGCCGGCCGGACCACGGGACATCGTCGGGAAGCCGGCGCAGCGCGTGACCGGTCCGCTTCGCGCACGCGGCGAAGCGCGATACACGTCCGACCTGCGCCTGCCCGGGATGCTGCACGCGGCGGTGCTCAGGTCCCCACACGCGCACGCGCGCGTGAAGAGGGTCTCGCTCGAGCGGGCCCTGGCCGCGCCCGGTGTGCGCGCGGCAGTTGGGCCGGACGACGTCGACGCGTTGACCGACCAACCGGGCCATGAAGGCCAGGCGGTGGCCGCAGTCGCGGCCGACACGATCGAGCAGGCGCGGGCCGCGGTCGAGCTGATCGAGATCGAGTGGGACGTCCAGAAGCCCCTGCTCGACCCCGACGAGGCCGCGAACACGAATCAGCTGATCGGTGAAGCGAGCCGGTACGAGCGCGGTGACGTCGACCGAGCGCTCGCCGAGGCGGACGTCGTCGTCGAGGCCGAATACCGCACGCAGGCGGTTCTGCATAGCTCGTTCGAGACGCACCAGGCGGTGTGCGAGTGGCGCGGCGACTCACTCGACGTCTACATCTCGACGCAGTTCATCTGGGGCGTGCGCGACGAGGTCGCGGGCCAGCTCGGTCTCGCGCGGGACAAGGTGCGCGTCGTCTGCGAGTTCATGGGCGGCGGCTTCGGCTCGAAGAACGGCGCGGGGGACTACACGTTTATCGCGATCGAGCTCGCGAAGCGCACCGGACGCCCCGTCCACTGCGCGCTGACGCGGCGCGAGGAGAACCTCGCGAGCGGGAACCGCAACGCGACGATCCAGCGGCTGACCGGCGCCGCGAAGTCCGACGGGACGCTGCTGGCCCTCGTCGGCGAGTTCGTGAACGCGACCGGCTGGGACGGCTGGGCCGCGCCCACGGACGGGCCGATGCGACTGCTCTACGACTGCGAGAACGTGCGCACCGTCCTCTACCCGGCCAGGCTCAACACGCCGCCGATGAAGGCGTTCCGCGCACCCGGCTTCGTCGAGGGGACGTTCGGTCTCGAGTGCCTGCTCGACGAGCTCGCGGCGAAGCTCGACATGGACTCGCTCGAGCTGCGGCGGCTCAACTATGCGAACGCATCGGACGAGAGGCCGTACTCGTCGAAGAACCTGATGGAGTGCTACCGCCGCGCCGAGCAGCACTGGCAGCGGCGCGACCAGGTGCGCGCGCGGAGCGAGGGGCCGTGGAAGCGCGGCGTCGGCCTTGCGAGCCAGATCTGGTACGGCGGCGGCGGGCCGCCCTCGTACGCCTGGGTACGGCTCGGCTCCGACGGGCGCGCGACCGTGATCACGGCGATGCAGGACATCGGCACCGGCACTGCGACCGCCATGACCCAGATCGCGGCAGAGGAGCTGGGGCTCCCGATCGACAAGGTCGACTTCGTCCTCGGCGATTCGGCGCGCGGGCCCTACGCGTCCGTCTCGGCAGGGTCATCGACGACGCCGTCGATGGGCCCGGCGGTCCGCTCGGCCGCGGCCGACGCAGCGCACCAGTTGATCGACATCGCGGCCCAGCGCTACGACAAGGAGAAGCGCGTGCTCTCGCTCGAAGGCGGAAACGTCGTCTCGTCCGACGGCGGCTCGTGGCCGATCGAGGACGTCGTCGGGCTGCTCGACGACGCGCAGATCCTCGGCAAGGGCGCCCGCGGGCCGAACCCGACCGGGATGCAGGTGTTCACCTTCGGAGTTCAGGTCGCGGAGGTAGCCGTCGACGTCGAGACCGGCGAGATCCGCGTCGAGCGGGTCGCGGCGATCCACGACGTCGGCCGCGTGATCAACCCGCTCGGCGCGTCGAGCCAGGTCGAGGGCGGGATCATCCAGGGCATCGGGCACACGCTCTCCGAAGACCGGCTGCTCGATCCCGCGAGCGGCGTGACGCTCAATCCGACCTTCGACACGTACAAGCTGCCGACGATCGCCGACGTTCCGGAGATCGTCACCGAGCTGCTGGACGTCCCGGACGAGCATCTGACGAACCTCGGCTCCAAGGGGCTCGGCGAGCCGCCGATTGTCCCCACCGCGGCGGCAATCGCGAATGCGATCCGCGACGCGACCGGCGCCGACGTCCGCTCGCTTCCGATCAGCCGCGAGGAGATGCTGCGCGCGCTGCGTGAGGCACGTGAGCGTGAGAAGGAGAAGCGTGGAGCTCCTGCAGCCGTCTAGCCTCGAGGACCCGATCCCGGGCAACAGTCTGTTGCTGAGCGGCGGGACCGAAGTCGTGCCGCTGCTCAAGGACGGATTGCTCGAGGCGGAGACGCTCGTCGACGTGCGCGGCATCGTCCCGCGCGGGATCGACGGGACGCGGATCGGAGCCGGGACGACGCTCGCCGAGCTCGAGGCCGATCCCGGGGTTCCCCACGCGCTGCGCGAGGCGTGCCGGCTCGCCGCGAGCCCCCAGCTCCGCAACATGGGCTCGGTCGCCGGCAACCTGCTGCAGTCGACCCGCTGCTGGTACTGGCGACTCGACTTCCCGTGCCGACTCCACGGCGGTGAGACGTGCCATGCACGAGCAGGCGAGCACCGCGAGCACGCGATCTTCGGCAACGGCTACTGCGCGTCGGCGCACCCGTCCGATGTCGCGGCGGCGTTGGTCGCGCTCGGCGCCACGATGCGCACGACGAGGCGCGAGCTCCCTGTCGCCGACCTCTACCGCCTGCCGACCGAGGAGAACCGGAGCCTGACGACGCTCGAGCCCGGCGAGGTGATCCTCGAGCTCGAGGTTCCGCAACCGGAGAAGAGCACGTACCTGAAGGCGATGGAGCGCCGGCGCTGGTCGTTCCCGATCGTCGGCGTCGCCGCGGCTCATGCTGGGGACGAGCGCACGATCGTCCTGGCGGGCGTAGCCCCCGTCCCATGGTCGCTCGACTCACCGGAAGCACTCGATGACGCGACGCCACTCCCCGGAACGGAGTACAAGGTCGAGATCGCGCAGGTGCTCGTTCGACGCGCACTCGAAGCGATCGCGTGAGACGCGTCCTCCTGCTCCTGCCGCTCGTCGTCCTCCTTGTAGGGTGCGGCGGGAACAAGAGCAACAACGAAAACGCATCCGGAGGGGGCTCGATGAACTGCGAGATCAGCGGAGACAAGTCGAAGGCGAACCTGATCGACCTCGACGACGGCAAGACGCATTCCGTGGTCGTGAAGACGAACAAGGGCGACTTCACCTTCGACCTGGCGACGAAGATCTCGCCCTGCACGACGGCCTCGTTCGCGGGCCTCGTCGACAAGGGCTTCTTCGACGGACTGACCTTCCACCGGATCGTGCCCGGGTTCGTGATCCAGGGCGGCGACCCGGAGGGGAACGGCATGGGCGGCCCTGGCTACTCGGTCGCCGACAAGCCGCCCGCGGATACGCAGTACAAGAAGGGCCTCGTGGCGATGGCGAAGACGCAGACCGACCCGCCCGGGACGTCGGGTAGCCAGTTCTTCGTCGTCACGAGCGACGGCGTCAGCCTCCCGCCCGACTACGCGGTGCTCGGCAACGTCACGAACGGCATGGACGTCGTCGAAGAGATCGGCAAGCTCGGCAACGCGTCCGACCCGGCCGGGACGCCGACCGAGAAAGTCACGATCGACAAGATGGAGCTCGAGTCGGGCTGATCACGGCCGTCGTGCTCGCGGCTGGAGCGTCGAGCCGCTTCGGCGACGTCAAGCAGCGGATCCTGCTCGAGCCGGTCCTCGAACGGGTGCGCGCGAGCTCGGTGGACGACGTGATCGTGGTGCTCGGAGCACACGAGGTCGAGACCTCGGCCCGCGTCGTCCACTGCCCTGAGTGGGGACGGGGTCGCGGCGCCTCGCTCCGCTGTGGGCTCCAAGCGCTCGGCGCGGATGCCGAAGCCGCGGTGGTGATCCTCGCCGACGGCCCGAGCCTGTCACCGGCCGCAATCGACCGCGTGCTCGAAGTCCGGCGCGAAAGCGGCGCCGAGGTCGTGGCCGCCACGTACGAGGGCAACCGCAGCCATCCGGTCGTCCTGGACCCGGCCGTCTGGGATCGGATTCCCGACGAGGGCGCCCGGTCCCTGCCCGCGCTCCTCGTCCCGTGCGACGACCTGGGCGCGCCCGGAGACGTCGACGTTCCGGAAGACCTGACCTAGAGCTCGAGCCGGAGGGCTGCCAGTTTGGCCTTCAGCTCCGGCTCCATCGGCTTGACGACGGCCTGGCGAACGAGGCGCCGGAGGTCGGTCTCGAACTTGAAGCGCTTCTCGCACCAGCTGCACTCGGCCAGGTGGTGCTTGACCTTCTGAACGTCGGTCTCGTTCAGGTCACGGTCGAGGTACGGCTGGAGCACCTCTTCGCACCAATCGCACGGATCGATCTCGCTCATTGGGCCTCCACGGCCAGTTCTGCAAGCTGCTGTTTCAGGATACGCCGCCCACGATGAAGACGCGACATGACGGTGCCGATCGGAATGTCGAGAATCTGGGCCGCCTCCGCGTAGCTGAACTCGCCGATGTCGACGAGGACGAGCACGTCGCGGAAATCGTGGGGCACCGCTGCGAGCGCCTCGGCGACGTGATCCTGCGAAAGCCGCTCGAGGATGCGCTCCTCGTCGGTCTCGCCGCTCGCCGCCTCGAGCCGGTTGTAGAGGAAGTAGTCGCCTTCCTCGAGCGGCTGTTGGTCGGGCGTCCGCTGCTGCCGGCGGCCGCGATCGATGTTCAGGTTCGTGAGGATCCGAAGGAGCCACGCGCGGAGGTTCGTGCCGGGCGTGAACGACGCCCAGCTGCGAAACGCGCGTGCGTACGTCTCCTGCATCAGGTCCTCGGCCTCTTCCTTGGAGCGCGAGACGCCACGGGCAACTCGATACACCTGGTCTGCAAGCGCAAGCGCTTCCTCCTCGAAATGGACACGGTCTCGCGCGCCTTGTGCGATTCGCCGGGCTTCCTCTGACGAGGTCTCGCTCATTCCGGCGACCCTAGCAGTGGAAAACGCGGCCGCAGCCCGCTGTATTCCAATCACGGGGAAACCGCTGGTTCCCCCGTCGGCCCCCTCCTTGCGGGCGGGGGCTTGATTCTGTTGTTTCAGGGTGCTGGTCGCTTACTTCGGTGCGCACCTGGGTAGAAGCGGGAGCAACCAAACGAAGGAGGCACATGGAAGGCTATGACGTCGTCACCGTCGACGAGCACAAGGTTGGGAAAGTGGTCGGAGAGTCCGGCAAGTTCCTGATCATCGAGCAGGGCGCGCTGCTCAAGTCGAAGCACGCCCTTCCGCGCGAGTTCGCGCACGTCGACGAGTCGGAGCAGAAGGTGCGGGTGACCGTGCCGAAGGAGATCGTCGACGAGTCCCCGAAGGTCGAAGACGACGCGTTCGACGAGCAGGTAGCTGCGGAGTACTACGGCATCGCGCCGTCGAAGGGCCCTGGAACCGAAGGCGACGGCGTCACGGACGCAGGTGACCCGTCTCGCTCATCCGCGGAGCAGGCCGCCCGCCAGGGCATCGAGTCGGCAGAAGAGGAACGCGCACGCATGCGAGAACGCGACGAGCAGTCCGGCCTTCCGGGGTCATCGCCGGCCCTGCTCGGGGACCGGCTCGCCGGAATCGACGAACGGGATCAGGAAGAGCGCTAGGCGGGTTGGAAGCCGCCACGTGCCAGGGCGGCGAGCAGGTCATCGCGGCTCGTCTGCTCGTCGTCCCAGGACAAGGTCACCTGGCCCATGAGGTTGGCGTTCGCCTGCTCGAGGCCGGGATGGTCGCGGAGGGTCGCAGCGAGGCGTCCGACACAGCGCTCGCAGCGGATCCCAGTCACCTGGAGGGTCTCCGTCTGGACTGACACACCGCTAACCTAGCGTGCGCTCGACCAGGAACGCGCAGACCGCCTCGAGGCCGTTCGCGCGACCGACCTCGAGCTGGCGATCGGCCTCCGTGCGATTCGTGTCGAGCCGATCCCCCGCGAGCTCACCCGCCAGCTCCGACGCCCGCGCCGTGCGCTCGCCGTCCGGATGGAAGAGCTCTGCGTTCAAGCCGAAGCGCGCCGCAGCCCAGCGGTTCTGCTGGTAGAGCCCGCGCGCTGCGGGATCGTGGTCGGGGTGCGCGCGCTCGAGCGCGGTCCGGCAGAGCTCCTGCAGGATGGCCGTGATCGCTGCGGTGACCCCGAGGCCCGTGGGTTGGTCGGGCATCCGGATCTCCAGCGTCCCGAACTTCGGATGCGGCCGGATGTCCCACCAGAACCGCGTGTAGTCGGCGCCGATCCCGAGCCGCGCGAAGTACTGGACGAACGCCTCCCAATCCTCGTAGGAGGCGAACGCCGGGGGCGCGCCGCTTCGAGGAAGCTGCGCGAGCACTTCGGCGCGGTTCGACTGCATCCCGGTCTCCTCGCCCGCGAGGTAGGGCGAGTTTGCTGAGAGCGCCAGCACGACGGGCAACCAGGGCAGGACACCCTCGAGCGCGTGAAAGCACGCCTCGGCGCTCGGCATGCCGACGTGAACGTGGAGGCCGCTCACGCCCTGCCGTCGAGCTGACACGCCTGCGTACGCGACGAACTCCTCGTAGCGTTTCTCATCCGCGATCGCCTCGTCCTCGGGCCGGCTGATCGGATGGCTCCCGGCAGCCGCGAGTCGCAGTCCGCGCTCCTCGGCGAGACGAATCGCTACGGCCCGCAGCTCGCGGAGCGCCTCCTCGGCCTCGCTCGGCGTCCGGCAGATCTCAGTGTTCAACTCGAGCGCAGAAGCGAAAAGCTCACCCTTGAGGAGCCCGGGCAGCCCCCATCCCTTGGATGCCGCAATCAACTCGGCCGCGCGCGGCGAAAGGAGCAGCGTCTCCGCATCGAGGACCATGAGCTCCTCCTCAACCCCGATCGAAAACGGCGGCGACTCGCCGAAGTGAGACTCGATCACGCCAGAAGTCTTTCAACGATCTCGGAGACATAACCACCTCGCCGCCGGAGCCGGGCTCAGCCCGGCGGGAGGCTCACAAACCCAAAAAGAACAATCGAGCCAACCAACCAAAAGGCGGCTCCTGAACCAACAGAACCCAGCGACCGCCCGCAAGGAGGGGGCCCACGGGGGAACCAGGGGTTCCCACGTGACAGGGGCAACCCGGGGAACACGTTCCCCGGGAGCCCCCTGGTGGGCCGGGCTTATCTCAGGGGAGGGGAGATTGCCGACCGAGCTTGATATCGGCCTTCAACGGCTCTGTGCCGCGATAGAACTCGACGGACAGCGACTCGCCGGGCTTGTGCTGCGAGACGATCTCGCGCAGGCCCTCCATCGTCGAGACGGCCATGCCGTCGGCCCTAGTGATCACGTCGCCGCCGAGCTGGTAGCTCTCGCCTTCGACCACAACCTGGCTGGTGCCGCCGCGCAGACCCGCCCGATCTGCGCCACTTCCGGCGGCCACGCTCTCGACGAGCAGCCCCTTCTGGACCGGCAGGTTGGAGATCCGCGCGATCGTCGACGTCACGGGCCGCGTGACGACGCCGATGTACGGATGGTCGACGTGGCCCTGAGCTTTCAGCTCGGCGACGACGTCGCGCACAGTGTTGATGGGAATCGCGAAACCGATTCCGGTGTTGCCCTCGGCCGCGTTCTCTGTCGAGACCGCGGAGCTGACGCCGACGACCTGACCCTGCGCGTTCAGCAGCGGGCCGCCCGAGTTGCCGTGGTTGAGCGCCGCGTCGGTCTGGATGACGCGGTCGATGGGTGTGCCCTCGGGCGAGGTCAGCGACCGGTGGAGCGCGCTGACGATCCCGAGCGTGATGCTGCGGTCGAGCCCGAGCGGGTTCCCGATGGCGGCCACCTGGTCACCAACGTGAACGCCGTCGGAGTCGCCAAGCGCAAGAGGTTTCAGCGCGCGCGAGCTGGCCTGCACCTTGAGCAGGGCCACGTCGGTCGCCGGGTCTTTGCCGATGACCTCCGCCTTCATCGAGTCGTTGTTCGAGAAGCTGACCTGGACTGACCGGGCGTCGCCGACGACGTGGTAGTTGGTGACGATGTAGCCGGCCTTGTCGATGACGAAGCCCGAGCCGAGCGACCGCTGCACCTCGGTACCGGGTGGGCCCCACGGGTTGCCGAACCAGTCGGTCTGCGGCAGCTTGACCTTCGTCGTCGTCGTGACCTGGACGACGCCGGGCGCGTCGCGGTCGTAAATGCCGCGAACGGTGAGTGGGCGTTCCTGAGAGGTCTGCGAGACGTTGCCCGGAAGACTCGGCGTCTCCGGGACGAGCTCGCGAATCGTGGTCGTATGCTCGCCCGTTCCGACGATCGCGGCGCCGATCACCGCGACCGTTCCGCCGGCAAGCGCCGCCGCGAGCAGCGCGCCTGCCATGGGCAGGGACTCTTTCCGCACGGGTAGCTGCACGGCCTCTGTATAACCCGCGGCTCGTTAACCCGAGTTTGAGGGACGGTTAAGGCGAAACAGGCCGCTGCGGACGAGCGCGCCTACGTGTCGAGGCGCTCGGGGTCCGAAGCGTCCGTGAACTCGCGGAACTCGCCCGTCACGAGGTACGCGGTCTGCTCACCGATGTCGACTGCGTGGTCGCCGATCCGCTCGAGGCAGCGCGAGATGAGCAGCATGCGCAGGCCCCATTCGCGCTTGTCCATGTCGCCGCCGAGATCGAGGATGTAGTTCGCGACCCGCCTGTTCGTGCGGTCGATCAGCTCGTCGAGCTCGACGAGGCTCTCGGCGCCCTCGACGTCCCGCTCCACGAACGAGTCGAGGGCGACCCGGATCATCTCCTCGGCTCGCGAAGCCATCTCGTCGAAGCCTTCGACGAGCGTCTCGTCGGGCGGCAGTCCGTGGGCGAGCTTGGTCAGCTTGGAGATGGTCACGCAGAGGTCGGCCATGCGCTCGAGGTGCAGGTTCGAATGCAGGACTGCGAGCACGAACCGCAGGTCGACCGCGACCGGCGTCTGCCGCGCGAGCAGCGACTCGATGCGCTGCTCGAGCGCGAGGTAGCGGGCGTCAACGTCGTCGTCGAACGTGATCACCTCGTCCGCGAGCTCCGGATCGTTCTCGCGAAGCGCGTTGATCGACCCGCGCACGGCGCGCAAGACCAGGTCTCCTTCCTCGAGCAGCGACGCTTGCAGAGTGTCCATCTCCTCCTGCAGCGTGACGCGCATCCCCCGAACCTACCCGAATCTTCCGGTCACGTAATCCTCGGTGCGCTGATCGGATGGCTGCGTGAAGATCTTCGGCGTCAGGTCGAACTCGACGAGGATCCCCGTCGGCTCGGAGCCGTCGAGACGCTCGACGCTGAAGAAAGCCGTCTTGTCGGCGACGCGCGCGGCCTGCTGCATGTTGTGGGTGACGATCACGATCGTGTAGGTCTCCTTCAGCGAGTGCATCAGGTCCTCAATCCGCGTCGTCGCGATCGGGTCGAGCGCCGACGCGGGCTCGTCCATGAGGATCACGTCCGGCTCGACAGCGAGCGCGCGGGCGATGCACAGACGCTGCTGCTGGCCGCCGGAAAGTGCGAGCGCGCTTCTCTTGAGCCGATCCTTGACCTCGTCCCAGAGCGCCGATTGCTTGAGCGCCTTCTCCACGCGTTCGTCGAGGTTGCCTCTCATCCTGAGGGAGCGCGGCCCGTACGCGACGTTGTCGAAGATCGACTTCGGGAACGGGTTCGCCCGCTGGAAGACCATTCCGATTCGCTTGCGCACCTCGATCGGGTCGACGCCGCGCCCGTAGAGATCCCGGCCGTGGTAGAGCACCGTCCCCTCGACCTTCGCTCCCGGGATGACGTCGTTCATCCGGTTCAGGCAGCGGATGAAGGTGCTCTTTCCACAGCCCGAGGGGCCGATGATCGCCGTCACCTCGTTCTTCTCGACCTGGAACGTGACCCCGTGCAGCGCGAGCCTGTCGTCGTAGCGCACCGCGAGGTCGCGGATGTCGAAGACGGGCTCGTCGCTCATCCGGGGAACGTGATCCGGATCTCGAGGCCCTGCCGGCTCGTCGCCTCGACGGAGCCGCCGGCGCTCGTGACGATGTGCTTCACGATCGCGAGGCCGAGGCCGGTCCCCCGGGAGGCTCGTGCGCGGTCGGCTCGGTAGAAGCGCTCGAAGAGGCGCGGAAGGTCGGCGGCGCTCACTCCCACTCCGTCGTCGGCGGCCACGATCACCACATCGTCGTCTACCCGCGCGACGGACAACGAGAACGTCACGCCGTCGCCCGCGTAGCGAATCGTGTTTTCGGCGAGGTTCTCGACGATGACGCGCAGCATCCGTGGCCGGAGGGGAACCTCGGCCTCCTCGTCCAGCTCGACCTTCAGCTGCACGCCTGCCCGCGATGCGCGTTCCGAGAGCCCGTCCATCACCTGGCGAACGACCGGCGCGGCCGCGATCGACGCGAGCGAGACGACTGCGCGGCCGGTCTCCAGCTCGCTCAGGAACAGGACGTCGTCGATCAGCTCGCGGATGTTCTCGACCTCGGCCTTACCCTGGTCGAGCAGCTCGTCGACGTTCGCCGAGGGGAGCGCCGCCGTCTCGAGCAGGGCGAGCAGCCTGGCGAGCGGCGTCCGGAGCTCGTGCGAGACGGCGGCGGTGAAGCCGGCGCGGAGCTCTTCGTAGGCGGCGAGCTCACCGGGCTCGCGTAGGTAGACGAGCGATTCGCGCTTCCCGTTGACCTCGACGGGAACCCGCCGCGGGCGCCACGGCTCGCTCTGCAGGAACAACTCCGGAACGGCCTCGCCGGGAACGAGCCCCGCCAGGGTCTCGCGGGCGCGACGGCTGGCGACGACCAAGCGGTCCTGGGTGTCGAGGACGAGGACGATCTCCGAGCTCTCCTCGAGCAGCCGCCGCCCGCGTTCCGCCTCGAGCTCGGGGTTCTCCATAATCCCGCGTCAGTATGGCGAAGGTCCTGATCGTCGAAGACGACGACGTCATCGCACAGGGCATGGCCCACCATCTGTCCCTTGCGGGCTACGACCCGCTCGTGGTCCGAGACGGCGACACCGGGCTCAAGCGGCTGCGCTTCGAGACACCAGATGTGTGCGTCGTCGACCTGATGCTTCCGCGCATGGACGGGTGGCGGCTGATCGAGTCGGCGCGCAGCGAGGGCCTCGGAACTCCGATCATCGTCGTCAGCGCCCGCGGCACCGAGCATGACCGGGTGCACGCCCTCGAGATCGGCGCGGACGACTACCTCGTGAAGCCGTTCTCGATGAAGGAGCTCGTGGCGCGGGTGCGCGC
>JBKPQP010000060.1:0-2987 GCA_046734155.1 Actinomycetota bacterium
ACGCTCCACGACTTTCACGTCGAGTGCCCGCTGGGCGATTTCTTTCTCCAGCGTATGATCGTGGACCGGCTGGACGAGACGATCGGGTGGCTCGAGTCGCTCGGCGCTCCCGTCCTCGAGCACGAAACCGGCAATCCACGGACGATCGGAAAGCGCTTCGACACGCGCGGTCTGACCGACGCCCTCCTGCGCGTGGTCGGTGACGATCGCGTGCGTCTTTCGAAGCGGAGTCTGATCCCGTCACAGGAGCCGCTCATCTTGTGCACAGGCGGCTTCCACGTTCGGTTGGCGCACGACCTCGGCCTGCCGATCCGCGGGAACCCATGGAGCGAGGGGGACGGGCTCGATCTCGCTCTGGAGCGCGGCGCCCGGTGGGCGGGCGATCTCAGCGAGTTCTACGGCCGCGCCATGCCCGCCGGGATCCCGATCGAGGAGGCCGAGTTCGTTCCGCTCTCACAGCTGTACGGGCAGTTCGCCGAGGTCGTCTCTGAGGATGGAACTCGGCGGTTCAACGGCGACGTGACGTGGTCGGAGACGAACCTAGTGCAAGCGATTGCACGCTGGCCTGGAGGCCGGGCGTGGTACCGCGTGCACGAGAGCCAGCTCGGCGAGCGCGTTCGCGAGCGCTCGGTCGGGGACATGATCGAGCAGGCGCGGGAGGCCGGAGCAGTCGTGCGGGAAGAGCCGCCATACACGTCCGTCCTCGTTCAGGCGACGGTGACACAGACGCTCGGTGGGCTACACATCGATGTTCGCTCACGGGTCTTCGGCACCGCGGAGAAGATCTACGCGGCGGGTGCCGACGCCGGCGGCATCTCGAGCGGCGGTTACTCGAGCGGGCTCGCCGCGGCCGTCGTCTTCGGCCGGATCGCGGCCGAGGAGGCGCTCAGCTCGTAGCCGGCAGGAGGTACGCGCAGGGCCGGCGATCCTCTGGGAGCGGCGACTGCGAGATCCGGTTCACGACCCAGCTACCCTGGTCGTCCAGCTCGACGGTCGACCCCACGGCCGGCGGCTCGCCGTCGCGATCGACGAGCTCGTACCCGGTCGGCTTGGAGACGAACAGACAGTGTCCGGACTGGGCGGCCATGCGGTCCGAGTCTATCGCCGCACTCTGTAAGGCGGGAAGAGGACGCGGACGACGGTCCCGCCGTCCTTGCCCGATTCGACGCTCATGCGCCCGCTGAGCGAGCGGGCGCGCTCGGCGATCTCCTCGTAGCTGGCCCGGCGCCGCTCGCCCGGCGCGTCGTCGGAAATCACTGCCTCGATGCTGCCGGACGCCTCGGCGACGCGAACCGAGATTCGCGCCGGCGGGCCGCGCCTGATCGCGTGGTGCAGCGCCTCCCGGATGATCTGGAAGACCGCCACCTGAGCGTGCTCGGTCAGCGTCTCCGCGGCCTCGACATCGAGGTCGATCTGGATGCTGTTCGACATGCCCAGCTGGTCGGCGAGCGCGCTGACGGCGGGGCTGAACCCCTGGTCACGCAGTACGACCGGCTCCAGCTCGAACGAGAGATCCCGGAGCGACCGGATCGTCTGCCGCTGCTTCTCGAGTGCCGACCCGAGAACCTGCTTCGCCTCGTCGGTCCGGCCCTCCTCGACCGCGTCGATCACCCCGTCGAGCATGAGCGCGATGCCCGACATCGACTGGACGGGACCGTCGTGGAGGAAGAGAGCGAGCCGGCGCCGCTCCTCCTGCTCGGCCGTGATCAGCTGGTCGGAGAGCCGCGCGTGCTCGGTCTCGAGCCGCTGGACCTCCTCTTCCATCCACTCGTCCTGATGCCGTTCGGCGAAGAGCAGCATCGCGCCCGCGGCGGTGACCGCGAAGGCGAGGCCGAGCAGGATCAGCCAGTCCTCCTCGACCGCAATGCCGATGACGCCGACGAGCGCGCCGGCCACGACCAGCGCAACGAGCGACCCGGCCCGAGTTGCGCTCGGCTTGATCCTTCCGTTGAGTCGACCGGTCATTTCAGACGGGCTCTCGGGCTAAGCCCGAGAGCCCTGAGCGTCGGCGCCGCAAGCGGGCCTTAGCGGCGTTGTTGGTTGGAATGCGAGCCGGTCGACCGGTCATTTCAGACGGACTCTCGGGCTAAGTCCGAGACTCCTGAGGGCGGCACCGCAAGCGGCGCCTTAGTCGATGATCGCTTCGCGAAGCGCAATAGCCACCGCGTGCGTGCGTGTGTCGGCCTCGAGCTTCGTGAGGATGTGCCGCACGTGGCTCTTGACCGTCTCCTGGCTGATGAACAGCTTCGCTGCGACGTCCGCGTTCGACATGCCATCCGCGAGCAGCTGGAGGATCTCGCGCTCCCGCGTCGTCAGCATGTCCTCGCCCTTGCCGGGGAGGAACGCGGGCATCAGCGCCGGGTCGACGTATCCCTCGCCGGCGACGACCTTCTCGATCGCCCGCAGGAGCGTCTGGTGCGGCGCCTCCTTGAGGATGTAGCCCTTCGCGCCTGACTCGAGGCCGCGTCCGAGCAGGCTGCGCTCGCTGAACGCGGTGAAGATGAGGACGGCTGTGTCCGGCACCTTCTCGCTCAGCAGCTTCGTTGCCTCGAGCCCGTCCATGCCGGGCATGCGGACGTCCATGATCACGACGTCAGGCTTCCGCCGCTCCGCCAGCGCGACCGCGCTCGCGCCGTCGGACGCCTCGCCGACGACCCGGATGTGCGGCGCGCGGGACAGCGACAGCCGGAGACCTTCGCGCACGACCTCGTGGTCGTCGACGATCAAGCAAGTGATCTCGGACTTGCCGTCGGCGTTGGCGGTTTCGGGCACGGCCGGAAGATTGTATTCCGGCTGTCAGATCCCGAGGGCGAGCTGTTCTGGCTCACGGGCCGGCTCGGCCGGGTAGAGACGGCGGTCGGCGACTCCCAGCTCCCGGGCCAGAGACGAGACCTGGGCGCGCACTGGGCTTGTCTCAGCGGCCGGAAGGTAGGCGCGATCCCGGTAGAGCTCGTAGTAGCGCGGCACGAGCTCGGGCCAGTCCTCGG
>JBKPQP010000061.1:0-4644 GCA_046734155.1 Actinomycetota bacterium
GGCTGACGATGAACATGGTGCTCGTCGGGGCCGAGTTCGCGATCGCCCGGGCGGAGACGACGCTCGGCGAGTTCTGCATCCCGTCGCTCGAGATCGCGGGGCCGGGTGGGCACTGGGTGGAGGTCTCGCGGGCGCTCGGCATGCCGAACGACGAGGTCGCGCGCATGAACGAGGCCTACGACGAGTACTTCGAGGCGGCGAGGGGCGCGCTGCGGCCGAGAAACACCGCCCACGACGCGCACCGCGCGGTCTCCAAGGGCTTCACGGACCGCGGCTACAAGCTCGGCCACGTGACCGGCCACTCGATCGGCATGACGATGATCGAGTTCCCGAAGATCGGCGAGGGCGTCGAGACGGAGTTGCACGAGAACATGGTCTTCTCGATGCACCCGCACGCGATCGCTGACAACGGGCACGACTGCCTCTACATGCAGGAAACGTGGCTCGTGGGCCCCGACGGCGGGATCCCGCTTTCGGGCCTCCCGTCGAAGATCTTCTAAGGCAATCGCGGGCGCACACCGCCGGGGGTGCTTCGGCGACGGTCGTGCCCCGGCTCCCGCGTGGATTCTGCAGGTGCGAACCGCTCGTATGGGCGTAACCCGAGTCCATTCGGGCCGTGCCTGTGGAGAAATCGTCACACCTTCCTGACAAAGGCCGTGCCCCGTTCGGCCCACTCCAGGGACAGTCCCTGGTTTTAGGCGAGGAGCTCGCGGCGCGCGGCGAGCACGTCGAGGACCGCCTTGACGTCCTCGGCGGTGTTGTAGCAATGGGCCGAGATCCGCAGATTGTCGTCTCGGCACGACGTGACGATGCCCGCGTCCGCCAGCGCCGCGACGAGTGCGTCCACGTCCGTCGAGCGGACGCAGAGCAACGCGCCGCTGAGCTCCGGCTCGCGCGGCGTTACGACCGTCGCCCCGAGCTCGTCGAGACCGTCGCGGAGGAGCCCATTCAGCTCCCGCACATGCGCCTCGGTCTCGGCGATCCCGATCTCCTGCATCAGCTCGATTCCGGCGATCGCCGCGTAGGTCGAGGGCACCGGCGGGGTGCCCGCCTCAAACCGGCGCGCCGTAGAAGCCGGCGAATAGTCGTGGATGTCCATCTCGAAGATGTTGCGGTCGGCGAACCAGCCCGTCGCGGTCGGCTCGATCGTCTCGACCAACTTGCGGCGGCAGTAGAAGAAGCCGAGCCCGGCCGAGCCGAGGAGGTACTTCAGCACCCCCGCCGCGAGGAAGTCGCACCCGAGCGCGCGGACGTCGATCGGCAGCGAGCCGACCGTCTGGTAGGCGTCGACGAGCACCAAAGCCCCTCGCCGGTGCGCCAGGCGGGCGATGCCTTCGACGTCCAATCGGCCGCCGTTTCGGAAGCAGACGTGCGTCGTGGCGACGAGCGCCGTCCGCTCGTCGATCGCGTCAGCGAAGCGCTCGAGCGGGATCGTCCCGTCCGCCTCGGGAGGGACGTGGACAACCCGCAGGCCGCGCCGCTCCTGTGCATGCCAGATCTGGCCGATTGTCGGAAACTCGAAGTTGCTGACGACGACGGTGTCGCGTCCCTCGTCGAAGCGCAGGCCGCTGGCGAGAGCGCTGACGCCGGCCGACACCGACGTCGTCACCGCGACCTCGTCCTCTTCCGCGTTCACGAGAGAAGCGACGGCGCCGCGCACGGCCTCGAGCCGTCCCACCCAGTACTCCCACGGCGCCCCATGCTCGTCCCAGTCGTCGAGGTACCGCCCGTAGGCGTCGCGGACCGAGTCCGAGAGCGCGCCCTGCGAGCAGCTGTTGATGTAGACCCGCTGCTCGAAGACCGGGAAGCGGTGCCGGATACGCCCCGGCAGAGACGCGACATCAACGGCCAAGGTAAGCCTTTCGAAGATCCTCGTGCTCGAGCAGTTCGGCGGCCTTGCCAGAGAGGACGATGCGACCCGTCTGGAGCACGTACCCGCGGTCGGCGATGGACAGGGACACGTTGGCGTTCTGCTCGACCACCAGGATCGCCACGCCGGATTCGTGCACCTGCTGGATGATCTCGAAGTTGCGCTCGACGAGGATCGGCGCGAGCCCCATCGAGGGCTCGTCCATCAGCAGCAGCTTCGGACGCGACATCAGCGCCCGTCCCATCGCCACCATCTGCTGCTCGCCGCCCGAGAGCGTGCCCGCCAGCTGCTTGCGCCGCTCGTGGAGCAGCGGGAAGAGCGAGTAGACGCGGTCGAAGTCCTCCTTCGCCCCGCCGCCGTGGAGGTAGGCGCCCATCTCGAGGTTTTCGCGCACCGTCATCGGCGCGAACAGTCGCCGGTTCTCTGGCACGATCGCCATGCCGCGGCCGATCCGGTAGCTGGTCTTCTCGCCGGTCACGTCCTCGCCGTCGAACAGCACGCGACCGGCACGCGGCTTGACGATCCCGAGCGTCGTCTTCAGCGTGGTCGACTTGCCCGACGCGTTCCCGCCGAGCAGGCAGACGAGCTCGCCCGCTGCGACTTGCAGGTTGACGTTGTCCAGTATGTGGATCTGGCCGTAATAGGTGTGGACGCCCTCGAACTGCAGCAGCGGCTTGGCCTCCGTGGCCATCAGACCGCCTCCTCCTGGGCGCGCAGGCCGAGGTAGGCCTCGACGACGCGCGGGTCGGTCGCGACCTCGTCGAAGGAGCCTTCCGCGATCTTGACGCCGTGGTCGAGGGCGACGACGCGGTCGGAGATGCCCTCGACCAGATGCATGTCGTGTTCGATGACGAAGATCGTGTAGCCGAGCTTCTCGCGGAGTTGGCCGATCAGCCGCGTGATCTCCTGCGTCTCGGCGGGGTTCATCCCGGCCGCTGGCTCGTCCAGGAGCAGCAGCCTCGCGTTCGTCGCCATCGCGCGCGCGATCTCGAGCCGGCGGCGGTTGGCGTACGAGAGCGAGTAGGCGGGCTGGTTCCAGCGGTAGCCCATCAACCGCTCGCCGAAGAACGAGAGCTTCTCCTCGGCGAGCGCGGCGATCTCGCGCTCCTCGCGGCGCATCCCGGGCGTGCGCAGCACCGAGCGGAGGACCCCGGCGCGCGTGTGTCCATAGGCCGCGGCCATCACGTTCTCCTTGACGGTCATGTTCAGGAAGAGCCTCAGTGTCTGGAACGTCCTCGCGACGCCACTGCGCGTGATCTTGTTCGGGGCAAGGCCGACGATCGACTCGCCGTCGAAGAGGATCTCTCCCTCGTCCGGCGCGTAGACCCCCGTGACCAGGTTGAAGAGGGTCGTCTTGCCCGCCCCGTTCGGCCCGATCACGCTGACGATCTCGTGCTCGTCTACGTGCAGTTCGAGCTCGGAGATCACCTGCAGCCCGCCGAACGCCTTGGAGACGCCCTTCAGCTCCAGTAGTCGAGCAGCCATCAGCCGATCTCCACCTTCGCCGTCCCGAACAACCCCTGCGGGCGGATCGTCATCACCGCAATCAGGAGGGCGCCGAAGAGGACGTAGCGCGTGACCGCGGGATTCTGGACGAGCAGGTTCTCCCAGACGAACGCCGTCAGGTAAAGCGTCGGCACGAGCACGATCAGGCGCCACCAGCCCTTGAGCTGCACGACCGCGACCACGCACACGATCATCAGCAGGTAGCCGTAGACCGCGAGGCGGCCGGGATTCGTCGGGAGCAGCACCCAGTGGCGGATGACGCCGGTGAGGAAGCCGCCGGACGTGACGTGACCTGCCGTGCCACGGGACCAGACCGCGTCCACGATCGCGTGTACGACGAGCCCGAACACGGCGGTCCCCGCGAAGGCGATCAGCATCTTGACCCAGGAGCCGCGCATCGTGAAGTAGACGGCCGCGATCAGCGCCACGTAGAACAGCACGCGGGCGACGTTCGGCGGCGAGGTCGAGTCGAGCACCTGGTTCGACGCGATGATCACGATCGCGCCGACGAGCATCCCGGTCAGGCTCCCGGTGCCGCCCAGAATCACGACGGCGTAGATCAGGATCAGCACCTGCGTGCCGAAGTTCTGCGGGAAGGCGCCGGTCTGCGCGGCGGCGAAGACGCTCCCGGCGAGACCCGCGATCGCGGCTCCGATGCTGAACGCCATGATCTTCAGCCGGTTCACCGGCATGCCCATCAGCTCGGCCGCGAGCGGGTCCTCGCGCGAGGCCTTCCACGCGCGCCCGGTCCTCGACTCGCTGATGCAGTAGAGGATCACCATGACGACCATCACGCAGCCGAGCAGGAACCAGTAGTAGCCCCGGGTCGAGCTGATCGTGAAGTGGCCGCCGAAAAACGTGAGCGGCGCGACGTTGGCGAGGCCGTTCGAGCCGTTCGTGATCCCGTACGGGTCGGCCGCGTTCGTGAACACGACGAAGGCCTGGCCGAAGAACAGCGTCACGATCGCGAGGTAGTCGCCGAGCAGGCGCCGCGAAGACGAGCCGAGGAAGAGGCCCAGCACCGCGCAGATGAGGACCGCCATCAGGATCGACCACTGAGCGTCCCAGTGGTGCGTGTACGTGTGGCCCTTGTTGCCGTGGGTGCCGGACAGGAACGCGTAGGTATAGGCGCCGAACCCGAAGAACGCGACGTAGCCGAGGTCGAGCAGGCCGGCGAAGCCGACGACGACGTTCAGGCCCAGCGCGAGCAGGGCGTAGATCAGGATGAAGATGCCGTAGTTGAAGAGGTTCCCTTCGCTGACGAACGG
>JBKPQP010000062.1:0-6665 GCA_046734155.1 Actinomycetota bacterium
CCGCTCCTCGGCCGCCGCTTGTCTGCGCAGACGGGCGTCGGCAGCCTGGACGCGCAGAATCCGGCCCAGGGTCGTGCCGAGCTGGTCGGCCTGGATGATTGCTCGCGTAAACGCGGAGAGCTCGGGTGCGTCGACGCGATCGGACATGCGCTTGAGCGCCTCGGAGCGGCTCTCGCCGATCCGCATCTCGGAGAGCGTCAGCCCGAACTCGTCTGCGAGCGGGCCCTCCATGTACTCGCCCAGCTTCGCGAGCGAGGCGTCGAAGCCGAGACCGGCCTCGACGCTGACGGCGAGCAGGTCGAGCGCGTCCGGCAGATCTGCGCGGACCTTCTCCTTGCGGCCGCGGGCCTTGAGCGTCAGAGCGTAGTCGGGGCCGAGGAAGCCGAGCGCGCCGGCCATCAGCGCGCCCAGGATGAGCCCGCTGACTCCCTTGCCGGCACCGAGCATCGAGCCGATGAAGACGCCGACCAGCGCGAGCAGCGACTTCAGCGCCAGGTAGCCGGTGGGCGAGATCTTGTAGCCCACGCCGGCGGCCATCAGTCGGCGGCCCACGGAGTCCTTGCTCGACCGCGGGTTGATCTTCAACGCCCACTTGGAGAGGACGTCGCTCAGGGGTGCGACCACGCGCTCGCGCAGCCCCTCGTTGGGCGTGCCCGAGGGCAGCTCCATCTTCCCGTAGGTCGCAGCGCGACGAACGGACACATACCGCTGGCGCGAGGGAGCGGTGACGATCTCGCCGACCAGGAACGCCGCGCCGGCGAGGCAGAACACAGCGAGGACTAGTAGAAGAGTCATGTGGTCGTTACCCCTTGAACGAGACGATCTTCTTGAGGATCAGGGAACCGAAGGCCATCATTCCGAGGCCGGTGTAGATCAGCATGTGACCCGTCTGCGTGTGGTAGAGCGGGTCCATGTAGGTCGGGTTAATGAGCGTGATCGCCGCCGCGATGAAGAAGGGGAGCGCCACGAGCACGTAGGCGCCGGCGCGTCCCATCGCGGTCAGGCCCTTCACCTTGCGGATGAACTGCTGCCGCTGGCGGACCGTGTCGGCGACCATGTCGACGAGCCCGGCGAGGCTGCCTCCGACCTGATTCTGGATCTTGACAGCCGTGATCACGAAGTCGAAGTTCTTCGAGCCGAGCCGCTCGGACATGTCGGCGAGTGCGGTGTCGAGCGGCTTGCCGAGTCGTGCCTCAGCGAGCACCCGGTGGAACTCCTTGCTCGCGGGCGGGTTGCCCTCGTCGACGATCGTCTGCAGGCCGGCCTTGAAGCTGTGGCCTGCCTTGAGCGCCGCCGCGAGAGTGATCAGGACGTCCGGCAGCTGGTTCTCGAAGGCACTGAGCCGCCGGCTCGCCTTGAACCACACAAACCCGACCGGGGCCAGGAAGCCACCGGCGAACGCGGCGAGCGTGATCAGCATCGACGGCGACAGCATCGTGCCGATGAGGCCGCCGACCAGCGCGAGCCCGCACATGACGTAGAAGACCTCGACCGTGCGGACGGGCAGGTCGCTGCGCTCTACGAGCCGATCGAGCCGCTTCCAGAGCTTCCAACCCTCGAAGGCGCTCTCGGTCGCGTTGAAGAGACCTGCCGCGGCTGCGAGCCGCTCCCGCTCCTGCTTGCGCTTCGTCTTGATGTCCGGCGCAAGGTGCGGCGCGAGCCGCTTCTTCAGCCGTGCGCCCTTCACCGTCGTCAGCGCGAGCGAGGCCGCGATGAGCACGATGAAGAACGAGACGACGGCCATCACCTGCGTGCCGAGGACCGTCCTGTAGAAGACCTCGGGCAGCAGGTGCGACGGCTTCGCGTCGTCCGAGCCGGGGCCGAGGCTCGCAGGCAGTGCGATCGCCTTCGGAACCGACTTCTCGCCTTCCCAGTTTGCTTCGAGGAACGCGGTGTCCCCCGGGCGGGCGCTGGTCGCGTAGTCGAGCATCCACGTGCGCTTCAGCTCCGCGGCGATGGCCGCGTACTGGGCGCTGAGCGTGGCGCTCGAGGAGGTGCCGTGGTACACGCCGCCCGTCTCCTCGGCGAGCTTGTGGAGCGGGGCGGGGTTGAACTTCGGGCTCTCGATCGCGACGACGTAGATCGATGCGCCCGCCTTGCGCGCGGCCGCGATCGCTTCGTCGAGAGACGCGGAGCTCCGCGTCTCGTTGCCGTCGGTCACGACGATCATCACACGCGCCTCGAGCGGCTCGTCGGCGAGCACGTTCGAGGACTTGACGATCGCGTCGTAGAGCGTCGTCCCCTGGACGGGGTCGACCTGGATCGACCTCAGAGCGCCGACCGCATCCTTGCGGTCGGTCGAGAAGTCGGTCAGGAGCTGGGCCTTCGTGGCGAAGCTGGCCACTGCGACCCGGTCCTCGGCCGGCTTCGACGCGACGAAGCTGCGGGCCGCCGCAATCGCATGCGCGAGCGGTTCGCCCAGCATCGACTGCGAACGGTCGATCGCGAGCACGACGGACTTCTCCGCGCCGAGGTTCTCAGTCCGGTCGATCCGCACGGGCTGCCCGTTCTCACGCAGCGTGGGGGCCTGCGAGCTCGGCTCCGACGTCAGAACGGTGACCCGCATGACCGGGTATTCGGTGGTTCCGACGCTCCGGACCGAGACTCCTGCGTTGGCCGCAGGCACGCCCAGGCCAATCGCCCCGGCAAGGGCGATTGCGATGAGACGCTTCCGGCTCATGAGAACCCGCCGAAGTTCGCGACGGCGAGGGTCGCCCGGTAGCCGGAGTTGTCCTCTTCGAAGAAGTTGGGCTGGAGAGCGACGCCGTGCGCGGCCATCTTGTCGAGGAAGTGCGGCTTCAGGCCGGTGCATCCGAGCGGCGACAGCAGTCTCGTTCCGCCGCCGAACGCGTTGTCCTCGTCCGGAGGCTTCGCCAAGAAGATGTCCTGGAGGGTGATCACGTCGGACTCCATGCGCAGCACTTCAGTGATGTGGGAGATCCGGCGCGAGCCGTCCACGAGGCGCGTGATCTGCACGAGCAGGTCGAATGCGCTCGAGATTTGCTCGCGGATCGCCCGCAGCGGCAGGTCGACGCCGGCCGTGAGGACGAGCGTCTCCAGCCTGGACAGCGCGTCACGAGGGGAGTTCGCGTGGATCGTGGTCAGCGAGCCCTCGTGGCCCGTGTTCATGGCCTGGAGCATGTCCAGGGTCTCTGCTCCGCGGACCTCTCCGACGATGATCCGGTCAGGGCGCATGCGGAGCGAGTTCCGGACGAGCTCGCGGATGCGGATCTCGCCCTGGCCCTCGATGTTCGGGGGCCGAGCCTCGAGCGTGATCACGTGCTCCTGCTGGAGCTGGAGCTCGGCGGCGTCCTCGATCGTGACGATACGCTCGTCGCCCGGCACGAAGGCCGAGATCGCATTGAGCGTCGTCGTCTTGCCGGTACCGGTACCGCCGGTGATCAGCACGTTCAGCTTCCCACGGGTGCAGGCGGCGAGGAACTGAGCCGCCTTTGGGGTGAGCGTCCCGAAAGCGATCAGGTCGTCCATCGTGTACGGGTCGCGGGAGAACTTTCGGATCGTCAGCGTCGGACCGCGCAGCGAAAGCGGCGGGATGATCGCGTTCACACGGCTCCCGTCCGGGAGGCGCGCGTCGACCATCGGCGACGACTCGTCGATTCGGCGGCCGACCTGGGACACGATCTTGTCGATGATCCGAAGGAGATGCGCGTTGTCGGCGAAGGTCGTCGCGCTGCGCTCGAGCTTGCCGTCCCGCTCGATGAAGATCCGGTCGAAGTTGTTGACCATGACCTCGGTCACGGTGTCGTCTCGGAGCAGCGGCTCCAGCGGGCCGTAGCCGAGGATGTCGTCGGTGATCTCGCGGACGATGCGCCGCCGCTCTTCGCGCGTCAGCGGGGTGCGGTCGAGCGCCAGCTGCTCCGTCACTTCGCGCAGGACGCGCTCGTTCAGGCTCTCGCTCGACTCGGTCGTGAACAGGTGCGGACCGAGCTTCGCGATGCAGGCGTGGTGCACCCTCGTCTTCAGCTCCGCGTACGGATCGGTCGACTGGGCCACCGGCACGTCGCCGATGGCCGCGTTCGCTGCGAGCGCGGTGGCCTGCTCTTCGTTGGCAGCCTCGTCGCCCTTGATGCGGTCGTGAAGCCCCATGGTCTAACTCCCGTTCTTTCCGAGGAACCGTCGCTTCCCGTTCTCAGCGGCCTTCGCCGGCAGGAGGGCCTTCGACATCTCGCGGACGGCTCGGCCGAAGTCCGACTTCGGGTCGGAGAGCACGGCCGGGTTCGACCGGTTGACGGCGAGCGGGACGACACGGTCGCTCGGCACCTCGAAGCGGATCTTCGTCTCGAGGGCGGCTTCGACCTCGCCCTTCTTCATGCCGACGTTCGAGTTCGCTCTGTTGAGGACGACCCTGACACGCTCGACGGGGAAGGACAGGAGCTGCAGGGTCTGGAGGCTCAGCCGGACGTTCTTGATCGTCGGCACGTCGAGCCCGCACACGAGCAGCAGGTCGTCGGACTGGTCGAGCGTGGCCAGCATCGGCCCGTGGAAGAACGGGGACGTGTCGACGACGATCACCTCGTATGACTCCTTCGCGACCTCCATCAGCCGGGCCAGCTTGGCCTCGGTGACGAGCTCGGCATCCTCGGGCCGAATCGGCGCCGGCAGGACGTCGAGTCCCGACGAGTGACGGGTCGTGTAGCCCGCGAGCTTCTCGGGGTCGAGCTCACCCGGAGCGGTGACGAGGTCCTGAATCGTCTTCTCCGGCTCGATCCCGAGCATGATCGCCGCGTCCCCGAACTGCAGGTCGAGGTCGAGTAGCAGCGTCTTCTTGCCCGCGTTCTTCGCGAAGCAGACGGACAGGTTCGTGGCCGTGACGGTCTTGCCCGTCCCGCCCTTCGGCGAGAAGACGGTGATGACGTGGCCCTTGCCGCGCGCGCGCCCGTCCCTGCTTCGCCGACCGGCGTGGCTCGCCTTGCGAATCGCGAAGACGACGTTCTCGGTCAGCTGCGGAAGGAGCAGCACGTCGGCGACGTCGGCGTCGAGCGCCTCCTCGAGCAGGGCCGAAGCCTCGCCCGAAGCCACCAGGACGATCGGTGCCTGGGTGTACTCGCGGATCGCCGCGATGTCGTCGACGGGCAGCGCCGAGCTGCGCGTGGCGTGCAGCACGACCTGGAGATGCCCGCCGGTCAACGCGCCGGCTCCTGCATTCACGTGGTCCGCATGGCCCACGAGCTCGAGCTCCGAGTGGCGCCCGAGGGCGTCACTCAGCTCGGTCAGGCCTTCGCAGTTCCCGGTGATGAAGACGCGCGTCTTCTCACGTGTCTGCGGTGTCTCGACGGCGGTCATCGTCCGCTCCTTGCGCGGTGCCGCTGACGGCCGTTGATCCCGTCGACCGCGTTGGTGACAGCGTTGTTGATCTCCTCCGGGCTGTCGGACGGATCGGTAATCGGGCGGAGCTGGAGCGACCAGTCGCCGTTGTTCACGACCCACCAGAACTTCGTCGCCTGGGAGTCGGTCATGGCGAGCATGACCGTGAACCCTTCATTCGGGTTGGAGCCAAGATGGCTCGTGACCGTGTTCGTGTTCGGTGCCTGGAGGACGAGGATGTTCCGTAGCAGGACGCGAGCGACGTGGTTCTGGCTCGTTTCTGGGAGCAGCCAGTTGCCGAGGATGTCGACGCGGTCACCGTCCTTCAGCGTGCCGTTCAGGAGTTGCGGGCCGCTGCCGGGGACCTCGACCGCGCGGAGGTTGCCCTTGAGCTGGGCCTGGACGCCCTGTTCCTGCACGGGGCGGAAGCGGTTGGTCGAGACCTGCTCGCCGGCGTAGATCTTGTCGACGGCGACCAGCTTCTCGATCTGGTCCGGGTTGGAGATCGCGCCGGGCACGACGCTGCGCCGCGGGATCTGCTCAACCCGGAGCATGCCGCCGTGGGCGACGTCTGACCCGGACGTGCCGAGCTCGATGTCGTGCGAGGCGACGTAGACGGGGACCTTCGATTCGCCGTGCTGAACGCTCCGCTTGTAGTTCGTGACGTAGAACGTCGTCAGCAAGGCAGCGACGACCGCAAGTGCGATTGCGATCCCGATGTTCCGAAGTCGATATGTCATGGCGGCGGGTCTCTTTCTCCTTTGTGGCTAGTTGGTCAATTCGATCTTGTGCACCCCGAGTCCCGGGGCCCCACCCCCATTGCCGTTCTCAGCTGCAACTCCGTCGGTCGTGTACCGGGTGAAGTGGCCGTTGATCACCCCGGCGCTGCCGCTCGTGTCGTACGAGTCGATGACGAAGCCGACCCAGCCGATGATGTCGTACATCGCGTTCGAGCCCGGTCCCTTGAGCAACCGGTAGACCGGGAACAGGAGCTCCTGCCCGATCTGCTGGTCGAGCGCGCTCGTGAACTGCGAGTTGTTGAAGTTCGCCGACGGAGCCGAGTCGTAGTGGCCAACCGTCAGGTCGTGGTCCTGGTAGCCGTTCAGGAGCCAATCGGCGAGCGTGCCGGCGCCGATGCTCCCGCTCTGCACGCCGTTGAGGTTGATCAGCCCGAAGGAGCCGGCTGCGTCCTTGCCGCCCGAGGTGTGGATGTCCTCGAGCGTGAGCTGCGTGGGCGTCCCGAAGGTTGGATTGCACGTCGGGTTCTGCCCGCGGGTGCAGTTCAGAAGGGGATGCTTGTAGTTGACGGTGATCGGCGCGATGCCGTTCCGCACGCCGTA
>JBKPQP010000063.1:0-3274 GCA_046734155.1 Actinomycetota bacterium
CCCTTTCGAGCGCCCTTCTCAGTAGCGGGGGCAGGATTTGAACCTGCGACCTCCGGGTTATGAGCCCGGCGAGCTACCTGACTGCTCCACCCCGCGGCGTGGGCTCAAGTATAGCTCAGCGCCCTCTTCCCCATCCGCGGCAGATTGGCGACCAGGAAGCCGGCCGCGAGCACCGCGATCCCGGCCAGCGCGTCGAAGATGAAGTGGTTCCCGGTGACCACGATCGTGATCACGACGGCGACGGGATAGAGCACTCCGAGCACCCGCGCCCAACGGCTGCGGCCGTACCGGACGAGCCCGGCGCCGACGCCCACGGCCCAACCCGCGTGGAGGCTCGGAACCGCCGCGACCGGGTTCGAGAACGCGGACGCGTGCGGCGAGCCGATGTCGACGTTCCAGATCGCTTCGAGCGTGTCCTCGATCCCGAGGCCCTCGAGCAAGCGCGGCGGCGCGGTTGGAAACTGCCAGTGGATGAAGACCGCGATCGCCGTCGCCACGAGGAAGCCGTTGCGGAAGCTTCGGTACCCGTCGCGCGAGCGGTGGTAGAGCCAGACGAAGAACACCGCGGTCAAGACGAAGTGGCCGACGAAGTAGAAGAGGTTCATCGCCTCGACGAGCTCGGGCACGCCGAGGAACGCACGCTGCAGCGACTGTTCCCACGCGAAATTGAGCGCGCGCTCGAGGTTGTCCACGCGCTGCGCGTTCGCCATCGCGACAGGCCAGTTCGGATGGATCATCATCCGCGCGAGCTCGTACGCCCAAACCGCACAGAGCACGATCAGGATCTCGCGTAGCCCGTCCCGCCGCTTGATTGCGCCCCACGCCCGACGCATGGTGAAGATTCTATGAACAGCTACCGTCGTGACGACTCACGATGCGCGTAGCGGCTATCGATCTCGGTACGAACACGACGCGGCTCTTGGTCGGGGACGTCGTCGACGGCCGAGTCGATCCCCTTGTGCGCCGAAGTACGATCACGCGCCTGGGCGAGGGCGTCGATGCGCGCCGTCGCCTTTTGCCGTTCCCCATCGCACGTGTCCGAAACTGTCTCTCCGATTACCGGCGCGAGCTCGAGTCGCTGGGCGCGGAACGGACGTTGCTCGTCGCAACGAGCGCTGTCCGGGACGCCGAGAACGGCGAGGCGTTCCTCGGCGAGATCGAGTGGAGCTACGGCTTCACAACGCGCCTGTTGAGGGGCGAGGACGAGGCGGATCTGACGCGTCGAGGAGTCGGTGTGCTCCACGCCGAGACGGTCGTTATCGACGTCGGCGGAGGTTCGACGGAGCTCGTCTCGGCGAGCGAGCGCATTTGCACCAACCTGGGCTCGGTCCGGCTGACCGAGCGCTTCCTGGGCTCCGACCCGCCGACCTCGACTGAACTTGCGGAAATGAGCGATGCGATTCGCGCCGTGCTAACCGAGCACGAGCTGACAGCGACGGACGGCGTAGGCGTCTCGGGCACGGTGACCTCGCTCGCCGCGCTCGATCTCCGCCTCCTCGAGTACGACTCAGAGCGTGTGCACGGGCACCGGTTGACCGGGGCGGCAGTTCTGGCGCAGGCGGAACGCCTCGCCGCGATGCCGCTCGCCAAGCGCCGCGAGGTGCCGGGCCTTGAGCCCGAGCGCGCGCCGGTAATCGTCGCCGGCGCAGCGATCCTCCTGGCAGTGATGTGGTACCTCGGCTTGGACGAGATCGAGGTCAGCGAGCGCGACCTACTAGACGGCGCAGCGCTCGAGGCGGCGAAACTGCCGGAGCCGGTCGAGGGCGACGCGCCTCCTGGCGCCTACACCTGCTGCTAGCCGACCCAAAGTCGGCACGAATCCGTCACAGACACGTGCGCTGTCCCCCGATACGATCGCAGCGGGGAGGAGGTTGGGGGTACCGGACCAGCGAAGCCGCCGGCTAGGCCGACGTCTCGCCGAGCGGCTCCGGCGGCTCGTCCTCCGCCAGGCGCCGTTGCACCAGCTCACGAGCGAGCACGCCGACCAGCCGGCCGTCCTCGACCACCGGCACCCGCTCCGCGTCCTGCTCCTCGAGGAAGCGAAACGCCTCCTCGAGATCCATGTCCGAGTCGATCGTGTAGTGCGGCGGCTCCGCGATCTCACCGACCGTGGCCATCTTCGGGTCGAGCCCGGGGGCCACCACCTCACGCACGAGCGTCTTCCGCGTCAACACCCCGACGAACTGCCCGTCCCGCGAGACGAACACCGCATGCACCTCCTCGCGGGCGAGCAGCTCTCCCGCCTCGGTCACCGGCGCCGAGGCGTCGAGCGTCCGCGGCTCCGACACCATCGCCTCGCGCACCTTGCTCACGGATAGATCCCCCGAGAGTCCAGCGCCGACGCGACCTCGCGAATCGCGCCCACCAGCGCCGCGCTCCGCATCGACTGCTGCTGCTCCTCAGCCAGGTTCCAGACGCGGTCGAACGCGTCGCCGAGCTTGTCCGCGAGCTTCGCCCTGATCTCCTCGCGATCCCAGAACAGCCTGCCGAGGTCCTGCACCCACTCGAAGTACGAAACCGTGACGCCGCCCGCGTTCGTCAGCACGTCCGGCAGCACGAGAATCCCCCGCTCGGCCAGGATCTCGTCCGCCTCGATCGTCGTCGGGCCGTTGGCCCCCTCGGCCACGAGGCGGCATTGGATCCGCGGCGCGTTCTCCGCCGTCAGCTGCTCCTCGAGGGCAGCGAGCACGAGGACGTCGCACGGAAGCTCGAGCACCTCCGCGTTCGACACGTGCTCCACGCCTGGGTACTCGGCCAGCGTCCCGTGCGCGTCGACCCACTCCCGCACGTCGTAGTAGTCGAGCCCGCCGGGTGCGTAGATCCCGCCCGAGATGTCCGAGACCGCGAGCAGCTTCGCTCCGCGCCCCGCCAGCTCGCGTGCCGCCACACCGCCCACGTTCCCGAACCCCTGGACGACGAAGCCCTGCTCGGCCAGGTTCCATCCCAACCGGTGACATGCTCGGTCGATCACCATCACGACGCCTGCACCGGTCGCCTCGCTGCGGAAGACCGAGCCCCCGATCGAGATCGGCTTGCCCGTCACGACCTCCGGCACCGCGTGGCCGAGCTGCATCGAGTACGTGTCCATCATCCAGGCCATCGTCTGCTCATTCGTTGCCATGTCCGGAGCAGGGATGTCCTTCTCCGGGCCGATCACCGGCAGGAGCTCGATCGTGTACCGCCTCGTCAACCGCTGGAGCTCATCCGTGGACATCTCCCGCGGATTGCAGCGCACGCCGCCCTTGGCGCCGCCGTACGGCAGCCGAAGGAGCGC
>JBKPQP010000064.1:0-4588 GCA_046734155.1 Actinomycetota bacterium
GGTCATGTAGGCATGAGCCTCTTCCGTGTAGCCGAGCATGAAGAGCGCGTTCACGGTCAACGCGGAGTCGCGGAGCCACGAATAGCGGTAGTCCCAGTTGCGCTCGCCGCCGAGATCTTCCGGCAACGATGTGGTCGCGGCAGCGACGATCGCGCCCGTGGGCCCGTTCGTCAGGCCCTTGAGCACGAGCCCGCTACGGACGACCTCGTCGCGATACGGACCGTCGTACGTGCAGCGTTCTGCCCAGGCCTGCCAGTACCCGATCGTTCCGTCGAGCTCGCCGAGGATCTGTTCGCGGGGCAGCCGGTCAGGCTTCAGCTCCTGCGGGAGGCACCATGTGAGGGTCACGAGCGGTTCGTCGCCCTCGGCCAGTGTCTGCACGGCTTCACAGGCCGACATCTCGGTCGCGCCGATCGTCAGCTCCGACTGCAGGATGAGCGCGTCGGGGCCGCCGTACGCGATCGCGAGGTCGTCCTCGACGAGCTCCACACGGGGCTGGGTGAGCGCGTAGTCGAACCGCGGCTCGAACCTCAGCCTGACCTCGACCGAGCCGGAGTCGCAGAGCAGGCGCCTGACGAGGCGGTGGTCGGGATGCCGCTCTTCGACCCGGACGACGAGCGCGTCGCGGACCGTGAGCACGCCGTCGGCTGTCTCGAAGCGCGTCTCGAGGACGTTCGTGTTCGGGACGTACTCGCGGCTCGACTCGTACTCGCCGGTCGGTGCGATCTGAAAGTAGCCGCCCTTCTTCCAGTCGAGCAGCCGAGCGAAGACCGGCCGCGCCTCGAAGCGGTGGAAGACGCACCAGTCGATCGAGCCGTCCTTCGAGACGAGCGCGCCCGAGTGGCAGTCGGACAACAGCGCGTAGTCCGAGATCGGCGGGTACTGGTCGGCCACCAGCGAGAGTCTTCCAGGGCTGACCGCAGGTATTCGGCCGCCTCGGCATCCAACGACGTGAGCCGGGTGGTCCGGCCTGCGTGCAGGTAGGAGCGAGTGCGGCCTTGCTGCCTGTTTCGGTCGGGAAACGCCCGGCTCTTAGGATGTTCGGCATGCGCTCCGCAGCGACACTGCTCGCCGCGCTGATCGTGTCTCCGGCAGTCGCAGGTTCGACTGCGAACTGGAAGACAGGTGCGCCCCTTCCGCTAGGGCGTGGCGAGGTGACAGCGTCCCGCGTGGGCAGCGACATCTTCGTCGTCGGGGGCTTCACGGCCGACGGCCGGAACTCCGCGCGCGTCGACGCCTACTCGCCTCGGCGCGAGACGTGGCGACAGGTCGCCGACCTGCCCGTGACCGTCGATCACGCGACGAGCGCTGGATACCGAGGCACGCTCTACGTCGCGGGCGGCTACGCGGCCGACCGCTCGCGCCTGCGGACGCTGTTCTCCTTCGCGAACGGCTCGTGGACGCGGCTGCCGTCGATGCCCGAGGAGCGCGCCGCAGCCGGCGCAGCCGTGATCGAAGGAAAGCTCTACGTCGTCGGCGGCGTCACCGCAGGCGCCTCGGGCGGGCGGGCACTCGCCAAGACCGCCCTGGTCTACGACATCGCCCGGCGGACGTGGCGCTCGATCCCGGGTCCGACGCCGCGCGAGCACCTCGGCGTGACCGCTCTCAGCGGGCGCATCTACGCAGTGGGCGGACGGCTCGCGGGCGCGGACACCAACCTCGCGCGGCTCGAGTCATACGTCCCTGGCGCGAAGAAGTGGCAGCGGCTACGCCCGGTCCCATCACGGCGCGGCGGGACGGCGGCGGCGGGCCTCGGTCACTGGCTCGTCTCCGCGGGCGGCGAGACGCCGACCGTCACGATCCGCACCGTCTACCGCTACGACATCCGCACGCGACGGTGGGCGAGGCTCCCCAACCTGCCGACGCCGCGCCATGGCCTGGGTGTCGTCGCATTCGGCTCCAAGGTGTACGTGGTCGCGGGCGGGACGACGCCCGGGCTCGCCGTCAGCTCGGCGAACGAGTCTCTGGCGATTCGATAGCGAGGCTCGTCACCGTGCGCCGACCTCCTGTGTCGTAGACGACGTCGACGCTGTCGTTCTGCCGGTACGTGCCGGCGACGCCGAGGAAGAGCGAGAGCCAGCGCCAGAACCCGAGCCGCCCCTCGCGCGCGAGATTGCGTTCGAACACGAGCTGTCTGCCCTCGACCCGGAAGTCGCGCCCGGCACGCTGGGGGACGCCGTTCAGAAACACCTCGAAGGGCTCGCCGACCTCCGGCGGAAGCTCCACGACGGAGCGGTCAGACATGAGACACAAGGATCAATGTCGCCTCCCGGGTGCCCACCTTCTTAGAATGCCAACGCCCGTGCGCCGGAAGCTCATCTTCGCCTGTCTGAGCATCTCTGCACTGGCGCTTGTCCTCTCGGGGACGGCGCTCGCCGGTGCCGGCAGAGGCATCCCTCCAGCCGACTCGCCCAACGCAGGCGGCATCCAGGACCTGTACGTGATCGTCCTCATCGTCACCGGCGTGATCTTCGTCATCGTCGAGGGCGCGCTGCTCCTTTTCATCTTCCGCTTCCGGGGCGGAGGCCGCGCCCGGACCGCCGAAGGCCCGCAGATCAGGGGCCACACGCGGCTCGAGCTGATCTGGACGGCGATCCCGGCGCTGATCCTCGCCGCGATCATCGCCGTCGTCTTCTACAAGCTGCCCGGGATCAAGGACGTGCCCGCAGCGGGCGCGGCCGGCCCGCGGATGACGGTCCAGGTCGAGGGCCGCCAGTTCTACTGGCGCTACACGTATCCGAACGGCGCGGTCTCGATCAACGAGCTCGTGGTCCCGGCCCAGCGTCCGATCTACCTCGTGGTCACGGCGCCGGACTTCGACGTGATCCACAGCTGGTGGGTGCCGCAGCTCGCGGGCAAGATGGACGCGATCCCCGGCAAGACGAACCACACCTGGTTCGAGGCGGACCACGAAGGGATCTACCACGGGCAGTGCGCCGAGTTCTGCGGGATCGAGCACGCGATGATGCTCACGCAGGTGCGCGCGGTCTCGAACGCCGAGTACGAGAGCTGGGTGTCAAAGCAGCTGCGCGTGAGCCAGGACATCGGGCGGATGACCTTCGAGGGCGCGTGCGCTCCGTGTCACGGGATGCAGGGCCAGGGAGTGATCGGCCCGGCGCTGAAGGGGAACGCGACGCTGGCCAATCCCCAACAGCTACGCACGCTGCTCGCAAACGGGAAGGGGAAGATGCCGCCCGTCGGCAACGGCTGGAGCCCGAAGGAGATCGCCTCGCTGACGGCCTACCTGAAGCAGGAGTTCGCGAGTGGCGGCTAGGGCCGAGCCCGTCTATCCGGTGCCGTGGTACCGCGGCCGCTTCACGTCGTGGATCACGACCGTCGACCACAAGCGGATCGGGATCCTCTACCTCGTCACGTGCCTGCTCTTCTTCGGCGCGGGCGGGATCCTCGCCATCCTCATGCGCACCCAGCTCGCGGAGACGAACGAGAAGTTCCTCTCGGCCGAGCACTACAACGAACTGATGACCGTGCACGGGCTGACGATGGTCTTCCTCGTCATCGTTCCGATCCTGGCCGGCTTCGGAAACTTCATGGTCCCGCTGATGATCGGCGCGAAGGACGTCGCCTTCCCGCGCCTGAACGCCCTCTCGTACTGGCTGTTCCTGTTCGCCGGAGTCGTCCTCTATGCGAGCTTCTTCGCGACCGGCGGCGCGGCCCAGACCGGCTGGACGCTCTACCCGCCGCTCTCGGAGCAGTACGCGGGGAACGGCGTCGACCTCGCCATCCTGGCACTGCACATCCTCACCGTGTCGTCGCTCGTCGGCGCCATCAACTTCATCGTCACGATCCACCGGATGCGCGCGCCCGGGATGACCTGGATGCGCGTGCCGCTCTTCGTCTGGTCGATCGACGTCTACGCGTGGATCCTGGTCATCGTCCTGCCCGCGCTCTCCGCCGGGCTGACGCTGCTCCTGCTCGACCGCCAGGCCGGAACCCACTTCTTCCAGCCGAACGAGGGCGGCAACGCGCTGCTCTTCCAGCACGTGTTCTGGTTCTTCGGGCACCCCGAGGTCTACGTGATGATCCTGCCCGTGATGGGCATCATCTCGGAGATCATCCCGGTCTTCTCGCGCAAACCGATCTTCGGCTACACGGCGATCGCGTTCTCGAGCGTCGCGATCGGCTTCTACTCGCTGCTCGTCTGGGCCCACCACATGTTCACGGTCGGGCTCGCGACGCCGCTCCTCGGCTTTTTCATGATCTCGTCGATGATCATCGCGGTGCCGACGGGGATCAAGATCCTCAACTGGCTCGCGACGACCTGGCGCGGAAACCTCATTTTCGACACGCCGATGCTGTTCGCGCTCGGCTTCATCGCGCTGTTCACGATCGGCGGACTGTCCGGGATCTTCCTGGCCACGTTCCCGGTCGACTGGCAGGCGCAGGACTCGTACTTCGTGGTCGCACACCTGCACTACGTGCTGTTCGGCGGCTCGATGTTCGGGATCTTCGGCGGGCTCTACTACTGGTGGCCGAAGATGTTCGGGCGCAAGCTCGACGAGACGCTCGGGAAGTGGCACTTCTGGCTGCTCTTCATCGGGTTCAACCTCACGTTCTTCCCGCAGCACCT
>JBKPQP010000065.1:0-16760 GCA_046734155.1 Actinomycetota bacterium
CGTGCAATCCTCTATGCGGCCGTGTGGCAGGCGATCTTCGGCGTCGTCGGGGTGACCGGCGATCCGGAGCACGACCCGCTGCGGGAACGTTGGGCTTGGCGTTTTCCGATCGAGCCGCTCGTGCTCGTCGGCGACCTCCACGACGCCCCGCCCGTCGAGGCAGCAGGCGTCTTCCCGCAGAGCATCTGGCGCCACTCGCACATCCGGCTCAGCGCCGAGCAGTTCGACGAGGCGTACAAGTTGATCGAGGCCGCAGCGTGAGGCGGGTCGAACTCGCCGGGGCGAGGGAGGTGACCGCGGCGGGCAGCGTGAGCGCTCGTGTGCGGCGTCTCGCTGCTGACGCGCATGTCGTCGTGATCGAGGTCGGAGCCGGAGGACTCGTGGCACGGCACGCCGCCATCGGGCAACAGCTGTTCGCCGTTGTGTCCGGGTCTGGCTGGGTCAGCGGAGGTGACGGCAGGCGTGAGCCCATCGATGCCGGCGAGGCCGTGCTCTGGGAGCAGGGCGAGGAGCACGAATCGGGCTCAGAGGTCGGCATGACCGTGCTCGTCGTCGAGGCGGAGTCGCTCGATCTCGACCTCTGACGGCCGCTGCTCGTACCCAAGCCCCAGGCTGGTCGCCGCCGCGCTGCCGCGGCGAGGCGACGACCAGGTCCCTAGGCGATCGCGGGTGACCGGCGGGAAAGGATCGCCGGCCGTTCTCCTCTGATGACCGTGAGGCACGCGCCGACCACAGCCAGCGCGAGGAGGCCGAGGAGGAGGAGAACGAGGAGAAACCGCGTCATTTGATCCCTAGACGCACGAGCGGCGCACCTTCTTCCGTAGCATCGGCCGCGTGATTCGTCAGGTGGGAGTCGTCGGGCTGGGGACGATGGGCGCGGGCATCGCGCAAGTGTCGGCGCAAGCCGGCTTCGAGACGATCGGCCGCGAGGTCAGCGACGAGCTTTGCGAACGCGCCCGCGCGACGATCGTGCACTACGTGGGCCGCGCCGTCGAGAAGGGCAAGTCGACCGCCGAGGAGCGCGACGCGACACTTGGTCGACTGTCCTTCACGACCGAGCTCGCGGCCCTCGCCGACTGCGACCTCGTGATCGAGGCGATCGTCGAGGAGCTCGAGCGGAAGCGCGAAGTGTTCGCCGAGCTCGACCGAATCGTCCCGCCGTCCGCGATCCTGGCGTCGAACACCTCCGCGATCCCGATCCATTCGATCGCCGAAGCGACCGAGCATCCGGAGCGCGTGATCGGCATGCACTTCTTCAACCCGGCTCCGCTGCTGCCGTTGGTCGAGATCATCCGGGCCGAGAAGAGCTCGGACGCCGCGGTGAACGACGCGTTCCAGTGGGCTGAACGAGCGGGCAAGCAGCCGGTCAGGGCTTTCGACACGCCCGGGTTCATCGTCAACCGGATCCTCATCCCGACGCTGAACGAGTGCATCCGTCTCCTCGACGAGGGAATCAGCGTCGAGGATCTCGACACGGCGATGACGATGGGCGTCGGCTGGCCGATGGGCCCGTGCAGGCTCGTCGACCTGGTCGGGATCGACATCCACATCCACGCCGCGGAGGCGATGTACGAGGCGACCGGCGACGAGGCGGCGAAGCCTCCCGAACGGCTGCGGGAGATGGCCGTCGAGGGCCGGTTAGGACGGAAGACGGGACAGGGCTTCTACTCATACGACTAAGCCAGTCCGGCGGGAATTCCCGGTTCGGCCCGTAACGAGGGACAGGCCCTCGTTATGGGCGTGACAAGCGCGTCCAGACGTTTTCGATCAGCTGCGCGACAGTTGGGTCGCCGATCGACGCCGTGAAGTTGAGCGCGCCCGCGGCGAAGACCTTCGCGCCGCCCGGCGCCTCGTAGTACGTCATCTCCGCCGTCCGCCCTGGGCCCATCAGGTTCGGGATCGAGGCGAGCAGCTGCGTCCCCGGAGGCGACTGCGGCGCGCGCGCGTCGATCTCGAAGCCGTACCGCCCGAATCGGCCACCGTCCGAGAGCCCGGTGCCCGCGAACGCCCACGACGACCTGCGCACGACGTACGAGCCCTGCCGCCCGCCGTAGTCTCCCGCGACGAACTGCACCCCGACGAGCGCCGCTTCGGGACGCCCGAGGTTCCGCCACTGAGCCATCTTCGTCAGGTATGGGCCGTCGCGCCGCACCTTCCAGAAGAAGTTGTTCGCGGACAGGAACATGAGGTTGCCGCCGTCGTTCCGGTACCGCTGGACGACGTCGTACTCGTGCTCGGTCACGTACTCGGCATGACCCGGGAAGACGACGAGGTCGTAGCCATCGGCCAGCTCGTCGCCGGTCGGGTACGCCTCGAGGTCGTCGTCGGTGAGGAAGTCGACGTGCTTCCCCGTCCGGTTCAGCCACGCGATGAAGTCCAGATCCCAGTCGCGGAAACGGTACGGGACGCCGAACTCGAGGAACGGCCGCTCGAGGTCGATCGTCCGCGTGGCGCCACTTACGTACCAGCTATCGCCCCACCCGTCGCCGTTTGCGTCCCAGAAGTTGTACGCCTGCCACGTGTTCGTCGAGAGGACGACCGCGACACGCGAGGTCGTAACGCGCCTCGTGACGACGAACGGCGCATAGCCGACCCGCCCGTCGGGCGCGCTCAACCGCAGGAAGTAGAGGCCGCTCGGCCAGTTGCCTGCCCGCACGACGCGCAAGGACGCGGGTGCGTCACGGTGCATCCGCCAGTCGACGCGGACGGGGCTGGTCATCGCGGTGCCTGCGGTCCTGAAGTCCTTTCCGCGCCGGAGCGCCTGGCTCGAGTAGTAGAAGACCTGGAGCCGCAGTGAGGGCGCGTCTGTCGAGATGCGCAGGTCGGCCTCGTCGCCCGGCGCGTAACTGCGGCGCGGGAACTCGGCCTCGATGCCCTGGATGCGGACGACAGGCGCCTCGCGGCGCTTCCCGGGCCAGTCCATGTAGACCCGCTTGCCGACCGTGAGTCGGAGGACGTACGTGCGCGGCGCGGTTCCGCGCGCGGGTCGCCAGACGAGCTGCTGCGGGCCCGCTCGGAGGCGCTCAGTCGTGCTCCAGATCGTCTTCGTCGCGCGCCCCGGGTGGAGCGTGTCCGTCCGCAGGACGTCGAGCCGCACCTTCGCCGCCCGTTGGAGCCGGAAGCTGACGATCGCGCGGTCGCGGAAACCGTCTCCGTTCGGCGAGACGGTCGTCAGGAGCCGGTCGTCGCCCGAGAACGGACGCGCGCCGTTCGTCACTTTCAGCGCGTGCAGATTCCCCCCGGCCAGAAGCGCGGCCAGTCCGAACGCAAGGAAGCTCATCCTCGGCTCACCGTGCGCATCGGTACGCCGAGCCGCCTGGCGGCGAACGGCACGCTTGACCCCTGGACGACGACCGAGAAGAGGACGACGACGAAGACGATCTCGTACAGCCGGCGCGCGTCGTGCACGTCGGCCAGGATCACGAACGCGGCGGCCAGGATCGGAACGGCCCCCTTGAGCCCACCCCAGGCCAGGAAGAGCTTCTCGCCGATCCTCAGCCTCATCGGCCAAAGCAGTGGCGCCAGGCCGAGCGGGCGCGCGACGAAGGCGAGCGCGATCGCGAGCAGGAGGCCGTCGCTCCAAATCCCCTCGTCGAAGAGTTGGCTCACGTTCACGGTGAGGCCGAGCGCGACGAAGACGACGATCTCCGCGAGACTCGAGAGAGACGTGTGAAAACGGTGGATCTGACGCTTGTAGGGAACCTCGAGATCGCTGAGCGCCAGGCCGGCGATGAAGACCGCGAGGAAGCCCGACCCGTGTGCGACCGAGGCCACGCCGTAGATCACGCCCGCCGCCGCAAGCGACCGCAGCGGGTACAGGCTCTCGCCCGGCAAGCGCACGCGCCGCATGAAGACGACGAGTAGCGCTGCGCCCGCGACGCCGACCGCGAGCCCGATCGTCATCTCTTCGAGGAACTCCTGCACGACCGACCACCCGGACGCGCCGTCGGTCGTCGCGAACTCGACCATCCCGACCAGCAGCGCGATCCCGACCGGGTCGTTCACCCCCGCCTCACCCTCGAGGATCGTCCCCGTGTTGCCGCCGATCTCCTTGTCACCGAGTATCGAGAACATGACGGCCGGGTCTGTCGGGGCGAGCGCCGCGCCGAGCACTCCGGACAGCGTCCAGCTGAGGTCGAGCAGGAAGTGCGCGCAAATGGCCAGCAGGACCGCCGTCGTGAAGGTCCCGACGATCCCGAGCGTCGCGATCGGGACGACCGCCCGCCTGAACCGGCGCCAGCCGATGTTCATGCCGCCGTCGAAGAGGATCAGGATCACCGCAACGACGCCGATGCGCTCCACGGTCCTGATGTGCGGGAGCGCGACCGGAAACGCGAGCGCGGCCAGCAAGAAGAGCGCCGGCGCGGGTACGGGGTAACGTTCGCTCAGCTTGGCCGCGACGAGCGCGAGCATCACGCCGCCTGCGACCACGAGCACGATGAGCCCGAAATCGCTCAGCTCGGCCACGGCTGTGACGCTAACGGATTCCTTACAACTCCCACACTGCGGCCACAAGGAAGCAGGCGATACTTGACGTACCGATGCGGTCGACGGTTCTCCTAGTCGTGCTTGCCCTTTTCGCTCCGGCTGCTGCCCTGTCGCAGCCGGCGGCCCAGAACGGCACGCTCTCGATTCGCGAGGGTCGCGGCATCGTCCAACTTGATGCGCGCGGCAGCATGACCGGCCGCGTGAACGGCAGCATCACGATCACCGACGTCAAGCCGTTCGACAGCAAGCGCCCGGTCGTCTACGGCGCGACGAAGACGAGCTATCGGAATGTCAAGACGACCGCCTACCAGGGCAAGAACATCCGCTTCCGCCTGATCGGCGCCCGCTACCAACTTCGCATCCAGGGTCGGGCGATCTTCCTCAGCGCGATCGCGCGCGGCACCGGCATCGTCGACGGCGCTGGCGATCCGAGAGGAGACATTTACTACGACGGAGTCTGGTCGCTGAACGACTCGCCTTACCAGTCCATTCCCGACACGGCAACCCCGTTCGACCTGGCCCCAGCGACACCGCAATAGCACCCCTCTCTGGCATCCTTGAAAGGGCGATGCCGTTGAACGCACCACAAACCGTTCTTGTGGTCGAAGACGAGGCGTCGATCGCCTCCTTCGTGTCCCTCTACCTGAAGAACGCGGGCTACGACGTCCACGTTGCGGAGACGGGCGAGGACGCGCTCACGAAGGCGGAGAACCACCAGCCGTCCCTGATCGTCCTCGACCTCATGCTCCCGGACATCGACGGAATCGAGGTCTGTAGGCGGATCCGGAGGCGCTCGGACGTGCCGATCCTGATGCTGACGGCGCGCGACGAGGACGTGGACAAGATCATCGGCCTCGAGGTCGGCGCGGACGACTACCTGACGAAGCCCTTCAACCCGCGCGAGCTCGTGGCGCGTGTGAAGTCGATCCTGCGCCGTTCGACTCCCGACCGGAAGGAGGTCGCGAGCGCGACGATCTCGCACGGCGACCTGACCGTCGACGCAGGGCGCCGCGAGGTCAAGGTCGGCGACGAAGAGATCAAGCTCGCGCCGAAGGAGTTCGACCTGCTCTGGGAGCTGCTCGACCACCGCGGCCTCGTGCTCACGCGCGATCAGCTGCTCGAGCGGGTCTGGGGGTACACCTTCGCCGGCGACACGCGCACCGTGGACGTCCACGTCCGCCAGCTGCGCCGCAAGCTCGGCGAGGCGTCGCCGATCGTCACGGTGTGGGGCGTCGGCTACAAGGTCACGCCCGCCAGGGAAGCCGCGGCCACGGCGTAGCGCGAGGGGAAGTGGTTCGCGTGCAACCAGTGCGCCGGACATTCCCAAAGGGCGCGAGGCCGAAGGCCAAGCGGCCTCCCGCCTCTATGTCCACTCCTTTCTCTCATGTTTAGATCTTTGCGTTTTCGCCTTCCGGCGCTCTTCCTCGCCGGGATTGCGTTGACGGGTCTGGTCTCGACGCTGATCGCGTTCGGGCTCTTCCGGAACTACACGCAGAGCCAGGCGCGCAAGGAGCTGCGCCGCGAGGCCGCAGGCCTGACGGATCTCTACGCCGAGCAGGCGCGTAGGACGCAGGAGCGAGGGACCTCGCCGCCGTTCTTCGCTGCGAGCAGACTGGAGAAGGCCAGCGGCAATCGTCTGTACTACGTCGGCACGCCGTTCTTCTCCGGCCAGAACTCCGGTTTGCGGCAACTGCCACAGTCGGCCGTCGACTTCAACGCGATTCAACGCGGCGAGACGCTCGAGTTCGACTTCACGCCTCCCGGCGAGCACCGCACCTTCCTCGCGGTGGCCCACCCCCTCTATCTCGAGAAGGGCGGGCCGCCATTCGGCGGCCTCGTCGTGGCCACACCCCAGGCGCAGCTGAGCAATCAGGTGATTCGCCTTTTGGAGCGGTTGGCGATCGCCCTGTTCATCGGCCTGCTCGTGACCGCCGTGCTGGCCTGGTACCTCTCAGGACGCATCACGCGTCCTCTGCGACGGCTCGCGGGCGCCGCTGACGAGGTCGCCGAGGGCCACTACGACACGGAGGTTCCAGTGCTGACGAGCGGGGACGAGATCGCAGACCTCGCCGACTCGTTCCGCCAGATGACCGCGCGCCTGTCCGAGGCCGAGGAACTCGAGCGGAACTTCCTGATGACCGTCTCGCACGAGCTGCGCACGCCGCTGACGGCGATCCGTGGGCACGTCGAGGCGCTTCGCGAGGGCGTCGTGGAGGATCCGGCGTTGCGCACGGCTTCGCTCGACGTGATCTCGGCCGAGGCGACCCGGCTCGAGCGGCTGGTCGGCGACGTGCTCGACCTCGCGAAGCTCGACACGCGGCGTTTCACGGTGCGTCACGAGGAGGTCGACATGGCCCGGCTCCTCGAGCAGGCGTATCTCGCGTTCGGCGAGGAGGCGAAGCAGCGCGAGATCGACTATTCGCAGGACGTGTCCGCCGAGCCGGTGATCGTCACCGACGGCGACCGCGTCCTGCAGATCATCACGAACCTGCTTGCGAACGCGTTCCGCTGGACGCCCAACGGGGGCAGCGTTGGCCTCCACCTGAGCTCCGAGAACGGGAACATCTACGTCGCCGTCCAGGACACCGGCCCCGGGATCGGACCGGAGGAGCAGGACCGGATCTTCCGTCCGTTCTGGACGCACGACGGCAAGGGCACGGGGCTCGGGCTCGCGATCGCGCGGGAGCTGGCGATGGCGCTCGGCGGGCGGATCGACCTCGACAGCGAGGTCGGCCGCGGAAGCAAGTTCGAGCTCGTTCTGCCGACCGATCCCAGCCCGAACTAGCTGGCTTCGCGCTCTTGGAAGCGGTAGATCTGGGCACTGCCGCCCGTGTCGAGCTTGCGCTCCAGCCGTGCGAGGCGGACGTCGATGCCGCTCCAGCCAGACGAGATCAGGTCGACGAGGAGCGCGAGGTCGTCGATCCGCGCATGCCGCTCCGCGATCAGGTCGTTCTCGAGGCCCTCGAGGCGGCGGATGGTCTGTCCGGCGAGGCCGCGCACCTCGGCGAGCTGCCGGCCGACCGGAGCCGCCTCGGTGCGGACGCCCTCGCGGATCGCGTCCTGCATCCGACCAGGAAGCGACGCCTCAAGCTCTGCGGCGACCTGCGCGAGATCCTCGACTTGCCTGCGCGCTCGCTCGAGGGCTGCCTCGACGTCTCCGAGGGAGACCCGGCCTCTGGCCGCGCTTTCGAGACGCTCCCGCGCCCTTGCGATCGCCTCTTCTTCCATGGTCGGGGACGCTAGCGTTCGCATCGGATGAATGCCCCATCCGGCAATGCATGCTGGCCTCTCGCCCGCGATCACGCGGCGCGAGACCCCACCCTTCTCCTCACCAAGGTCTGCGGACCTTGCCTCGTCGGAGTGCGGGCTCTCGCTTGGTGCTCGCGACCGAGAGACTCGGCGGCATCACCGTACGGAGCATGAAGCGGTCCGAGCTCGAGTACTCGCTTCCGCCTGAGTTGATCGCGCAGCACCCCAGGCAGCACCGCGACGCGTCGCGGCTCCTCGTCTACGAGCGTTCGACCGGCGACGTTCGGCACCGCTTCTTCTGGGAGCTTCCAGCCGAACTGCGCGGCGAGCTTGCGGTCGTCAACGACACGCGCGTCATCCCGGCGCGGCTTCGGCTGCAGCGGCCGACCGGAGGCGAAGCGGAGGTGCTGCTTCTCGAGCCGTTGGATGCAGCCGGCGAATGGGAGGCGCTCGCTCGGCCGAGCAAGAAGCTCCGGCCCGGTCAGCGCCTTGGCCCCGTGGAGCTGACCGAGCATCTCGGCGAGGGCCGTTGGCGTCTGCGCTTGAAGGGGGAGCCCGCCGGCGAGGCGCCGCTGCCGCCGTACATCACCGAGCCGCTGGCCGACCCGGAGCGCTACCAGACCGTTTACGCGGATCGCGCAGGCTCGGCCGCTGCGCCCACGGCGGGTCTCCACTTCACACCGGAGCTGCTCGCGACGCTCGATGTCGAACGTGTGACCTTGCACGTCGGCCTCGACACTTTCAGGCCCGTGACAGCCGACGACCTCGACGATCATCCGATCCATTCCGAGCGCTACTCGGTGGGGCCCGAAGCGTGGAACCGGATCCGCGATGCCGACCGCGTGCTGGCCGTGGGCACGACGACGGTCCGTGTGCTCGAGTCGCTCGCGACCGGCTTCCCCCTCGAGGGGCGGACGGACCTCTTCATCACACCGCCGTTTCAGTTCAGGCGAACCGACGCGCTGCTGACGAACTTCCACCTGCCGGGCTCGACCCTCCTCGCCCTCGTGATGGCGTTCGCCGGCCGCGAGGCGGTCCTTCGCCTTTACGAGCTCGCGATCGAAGAGCGCTACCGCTTCTACTCGTTCGGCGATGCGATGCTGATCCTGTGAGCTTTCGGGTCGACGTGACGAACGGTGAAGCCCGCGCCGGTGTGCTGCCGACGGCGCACGGTGAGGTGCGGACGCCCGCGTTCATGCCGGTCGGGACGAAGGCGACCGTCAAGATGCTCGACCCCGACGAGGTGCGTTCGCTCGGCGCGGAGATCATCCTCGGCAACACGTACCACCTGCACTTCCGGCCGGGCGAGGGCGTGATCGATGAGCTGGGCGGGCTGCACGAGTTCATGCAGTGGGACGGGCCGATCCTGACCGACTCGGGCGGCTATCAGATCTTCTCGCTACGCGACACGATCACGCGTGTCGACGACGACGGCGTCACGTTCCGCTCCGTCTATGACGGCGCGTCGGAGCGGTTCACGCCGGAGTCCGTGGCCGCGATCCAGGCGAAGCTCGGGTCGGACATCGCAATGTGCCTCGACGTCTGCGCGCCGGCCGGGAGCGACGACCTCGCCGAGGCGGTGCGGCTGACGACGCTCTGGGCGAAGCGTCAGCGCCAGGCTCCGCGTGCCGAAGGGCAGCTCCTCTTCGGCATCGCCCAGGGCGCGACCGACGCAAATCTGCGCCGTCGCTCGATCGAGGAGATCGTCGAGCTCGACTTCGACGGCCACGCGCTCGGCGGGCTCAGCGTGGGGGAGGCCCGCGACCCGATGTTCGAGACAGTCGCCGATGCAACGCCGCTCCTCCCAGCTGACAAGCCGCGCTACTTCATGGGCATCGGAGACCCCGAGGGCATCCTCGAGGTGATCGAGCGCGGGGTGGACATGTTCGACTGCGTCCTGCCCACGCGCATGGGGCGCACGGGCACCGCGCTCACCTCCTCCGGGCGCCTGAACCTGAAGAACGCCCGCTTCGCCCGCGACCAGGAACCGCTCGACGAGCGCTGCGACTGCCCGGCCTGCTCGAGGTTCAGCCGCGCGTACATCCGGCACCTCGTCAACCAGCAGGAGCTGCTCGGACTGCGACTGCTGACCGCCCACAACCTCCGCTTCCTGCTCAGGCTCACAGCCGGGGCGCGCGCTGCAATAGAAGAGGGCAAGCTGGCAACATTCAAGGCGGAAACGCTCGACCGACTCACCCTGGAGGCCGCTTGACCGCCCTGATCTTCCTCGCCGGAATGCTCGTCCTCTTCTACTTGCTGATCGTCATGCCCCAGCGGCGTCGACGCCAGGTGCAGGCCCAGCTGCTCCAGGACGTCGAGGTCGGTGACGAGGTGATGACGCTCGGAGGGATCTTCGGCTTCGTCCGCGAGGTCGAAGATCACCACATCCTTCTCGAGATCGCGCCCGACACTCGCGTCCGGCTCGCGAAGAGCGCGATCACCGCTCGAACCGAACCTGAGGCCCAGGAAGAAGGCGAAGAAGAGCCGACGGATAGCCCAGACGGGTCAACGGACCCGGCCGGAACACCGCTACCCTAAGGCTTCACCGTGGCCGAGCGCCGCTCCCATCTCATTCTGTTGGGCCTGATCGTTGCGGCCTTGGTCGGGGTTGCCATCCTCGCGGTCCCGGGCTCACCGCTCCACAAGAAGCCGGTGCTCGGGCTCGACCTCCAGGGCGGCACCGAGGTCGTCCTCAAGGCGGTGCCGCCGCGAGGCGAGCAGGTCACGTCCGAGGGCATGGACACGGCCCAGTCGGTCATGCGCAGGCGCGTCGACAAGCTCGGCGTGACCGAGCCCGAGATCCGCAAGCAGGGCAACGACCAGATGGTGATCGAGCTCGCCGGCGTCAACCCCGAACGCGCCCAGGAAGTGATCGGGAAGACCGCGCGGCTCGAGCTCTTCGATCTCCAGGGCGACCTCGTCCCTCCGACGGCTGACCTCCAGGGGAACCCGACCCCGCTGACCTCGCTCTACAAGACGTTGCTGCCGGTGCAGTCGCAGGGGAAGGCGAAGGACTCCCAGGAGTTCTACCTCTTCGCCCCCGAGAAGAAGCCGGGCTCGAAGACGACGGACTACAAGCTCGTCGCCGGCCCGATGACGACCGAGAAGGAGCTTCTCGCCTCGCAGTACGTACGCAAGAACGGCAAGGCGGGCGAGCTCCCGAAGGGCCACAAGGTGCTCTTCGTGCCGGGGAACCTGGCACTAGTCCGCTGTACTCCGGACGCGAGGTTCTGCCCGAACCTCGGCCCGGTGAACAAGACCAACTACTACCTCTTCAAGTACCACCCGAAGGCCACCGCGGACAACCCCGCAACCCCGGAGATGACCGGCTCCGACCTGAACCTCAAGGGCACGCGCCAGGACTTCGGGACGCAGGGCACCGAGCAGGGCCAGCCAATCGTGCTCATGCAGTTCACGCACGACGGGGCGAAGAAGTTCCAGAGCATCACGCGGACTCTCGCCGAGCGCGGGCGCGTCCGGTGGACGACGGCCGGAAGCCCGGCCGGCCAGGAGGACAACTACGCGCAGCAGTTCGCGATCGTCCTGGACCGTGAAATCAAGTCGGCGCCGACGGTCAGCTTCCGCGACAACCCGAACGGCATCCCGGGCACGAACGGCGCCGAGATCACCGGCATCGGCTCCGTGGGGGAGGCGAAGGACCTCGCGCTCGTGCTTCAGACGGGCGCCCTGCCGTACAACTTCCGCCAGCTCGAGAAGACCGAGATCTCAGCGACGCTCGGCAAGGACTCCCTCCAGCAGGCGAAGATCGCCGCCCTCGGCGGGCTGATCGCCGTCGCGCTGTTCCTGCTCATCTTCTACCGCTTCCTCGGCCTCGTCGCGGTCATCGGGCTCGGCATCTATGCCGCGTTCCTGTACGCGGCGCTCCTCCTCTTCCATGTGACCCTGACCCTGCCCGGATTCGCGGGCCTCATCCTCACGATCGGAGTCGCAGCTGACGCGAACGTGGTCGTGTTCGAACGCATCAAAGAGGAGGTCCGTGCGGGCAAATCCGTACGGGCCGCGATCTCCGCCGGGTATTCGAAGGGGTTCCACACGATCATCGATGCGAACGTCGTGACCGCGATCACGGCGCTCGTCCTGTTCCTCGTCGCGACGGCGGGGGTCAAGGGCTTCGCGCTCATGCTCCTCATCGGTACGGCGATCTCGCTGATCACAGCCGTGTTCGCGACTCGCGCGATGCTGGGATTGCTCGCCGGCTTCAGCTGGTTCGAGAACCCGGCGTTCATGGGCGCGAAGGGCCAGCAGCACGGGCGCTGGCTCCAGATCGACTTCATGGGCAAGCGCCGGCTCTGGTTCGCGATCTCGGGCTGCGTGGTCGCGATTGCGATCGTCGCGCTCGGCGTGCGCGGCCTGAACCTCGGCATCGACTTCAAGGGCGGGTCGCAGGTCACGTTCCAGACGCCGCAGCCGCAGCTCGTGGACGACGTGCGCAGCGACGCCCAGAGCATCGACTCGAGCCTGTCGAAGGCGGTCATCCAGGGCCGCGGCGCCTCGACCGACGGGAAGTACAAGAGCTTCCAGCTCCGGACCAAGGCGCTCACCCCGGCGGTCGGTGGGAAGCTGCGGAACGAGCTCGAGACGAAGCTCGGCGCGACGCACTACGGCTCGACGACCGTCTCCGAGAGCTTCGGGCGGCAGATCGCGAAGTCGGCGCTGTGGGCGATCTTCGGCTCGCTGCTCCTGATCGTCCTCTACCTGGCGATCCGCTTCGACTACAAGTACGCGATCCCGGTGATCGTGGCCCTGATCCACGACATCGTGATCACGGTCGGCGTGTACGCGTTCACGGGCCGGGAGGTGACGACCGCGACCGTGGCGGCGGTCTTAACCGTGCTCGGATACTCGATCTACGACACGATCATCATCTTCGACCGCATCCGAGAGAACGTCCCGCTCATGCGTCGCGCCTCGTTCGCGACGATTGCCAACATCTCGCTCTGGGAGACGATCCGGCGGTCGTTGGCCACGACGTTCATCACGCTGCTCCCGGTCACGTCGCTGCTCGTCTTCGGCGGTGCGACCCTGAAGGACTTCGCGTTCGCGCTGCTCATCGGAATCGGCTCGGGTGCGTACTCGTCGATCTTCATCGCGGCTCCGTTCCTGACGATCCTCAAGGAGCGCGAGCCGGAGTGGGCCGCGAAGAAGGGGCTCGCTCCAGAGGAAGGCGACGCGGCTGCGATGCAGACCGTGCTCGCCCAGGCCGAGGTCGCGGCCGCCGAGGAGCCGGAGCCGGTGTCTGTTCCAGAGCTAGCGCCTACGCTCGAGGGCAGCGAGGGGAACGGCGAGCTCTCACGGGCCCAGTCGAAACGCGAGCGGCGGCGTCAGCGTCGTCGCGCCAGGCCGCATGGCCGACGCTAACGGCAGCTTCGTCCTGGAGGCTCTCGAGCGGGCGGGGCTCGCGGCGATCGGTGCGGTCGCGCTGACGGCGGAGCGCGCAGACGCGCTTGCGGACGAGCTCTCGCAAACGGGTGGGATCCGTCGCGACGAGGCGCGTGAGGTGATCGAGCAGACGATTCATCGCTGGCGTGGTGAGGCGGTCCGTTTCACGGAGCGCGCTGGCGCCGGCCTCGACGGCTTCTTCCAGCAGCTGGGCCTCGTCCCACGGTCGGACTTCGAGGAGCTCGAGCTCCGCGTCGCGCAACTCGAGCACCGCCTTCGCCTCGTCGAGGACGAGCCGCGAACGAGCGGAAAAGACTCCTCGTAACAGACTGATACGAGGGAACTCGGTGCTGCGCATGGAACACTTTGTCTCATGGCGCAAGCGCCGCCGAAGCAGCGGAACCTCGGCCGGCTGACGGAGATCGCCCAGGTCGCCGTCCGGCACGGCTTCGGCTACTTCTTCGAGCGCCACAAGCTGACCGACCTGATCCCGGGCCGCCGGAATGGGACGGAGCTCATGGAAGGCAGCGCTTCGGAACGCGGCAAGCACCTTCGCGAGCTTCTCGACGAGCTCGGCCCGACCTTCGTCAAGTTCGGCCAGCTGCTCTCGATGCGGCCCGACGTCCTGCCGCCGGACATCATCTCCGAGCTCCGCGGCCTCCAGGACGACGTGCGTCCCTTCCCGTACGAGGAGGTCGAGCGCGTCATCCTCGAAGATCTGGGTCAGCCGATCGAGCGCCTCTTCCTCGAGTTCGACCGCGAGCCCCTCGCCGCCGCCTCGATCGGGCAGGTGCACCGAGCCGTCCTCCCGAACGGCCATGTGGTCGCGGTCAAGGTCCAGCGCCCGGGAGCACCGGAGCAGATCGAAGCGGACCTCGGCCTCCTCTACCAGGCCGGGCGCATCGCGAAGGAACGGGTCCGCGCGCTCGACTTCGTGGACGTGCGCGAGGTCGTCGACGAGTTCGCCCGCGCGATCCGCCAGGAGCTCGACTACCGGCTCGAAGCCCGCAACGCCGACACGCTGCACCGGAACTTCGCCGGCCATCCGCATGTGCGCGTCCCGCGCGTCTACTGGACGTACACACGTGCGCGGGTGCTCACGCTCGAGTTCATCGAGGGCCGCCCCCTCCGTGAGGTCGACGACATGCTCTACTCGGTCGAGGAGCGCAAGCGCCTCGCCGAGGTGATCGCCGAAGCCTGGATGACGATGGTCTTCCGGGACGGCTTCTTCCACGGCGACCCGCATCCCGCGAACATCATCGTCATCCGGCCCGACCTGATCGGGCTCGTCGACTTCGGGCTCGCAGGAAAGCTGACCGACGACGACGTAGCGAAAGGAACGCGCCTCTTCATCGACGTCGCCAACGAGAACGTCGACGCACTGCCGAAGCGCCTCGCCGACCTCGGAGTGCGCTACCCCAAGGAGCGAGAGGCCGAGTTCCTGCACGAGATCAGCGATCTCTACTACCGCTACTACGGCGCGCGGCTGTCCGAGATCGACCCGCTCCAGGTGATCCGCGAGGTCTTCGGCGTCATCTACTCGCTCAACCTGCGGCTCCCGACCCGCTTCATCATCCTCGACAAGGCGATCGCGACCCTCGCGTCGGTCGGCGAGGAGCTCTATCCGGAGTTCAACGTGTTCGAGGTCGCGAAGCCGTACGCGCGGAGCCTCATGGTCGGTCGCTACACGCCGCAGCGCGTGCTGACCCGCGCGCGCCGAGAGACCTTCAAGCTCGCCTCGGTCTTCGCGGAGTTCCCGTACCAGCTGCACGACGTCCTCGAGCAGGCGCGCGACGGGCAGATCGAGGTCGGCTTCGTGCACAAGGGCCTGGACGAGTTCATGCAGAAGATCGACGTGGCGATGAACCGGCTGATCATCGCGTTCGTCGTCGCGGCCGGGCTCATCGGGTCGAGCCTGATCGGGGTCTTCGCGACCTCCGGGCCGCAGGTGCTCGGGCTGAACGTCGTCTCGGCTCTTGGCTTCTTCCTGTCCGGCGTGCTTGGGCTCTGGCTGCTCTGGGGCGTGTTCCGCTCCGGCCGAATCTGACTCGGCCCATCGCGGCAGTTGTCGATGTTTCGGCACAGACTCGGCTGAATGGACATCTGGCAGTTCGTCCGGGGCGCCGCTAGCGTCGGCCGCATGTCGAGTGCCGTGCTGCTCGCAGAGCCCGAGGAGGCCACGCGGAGCTTCCTCGAGCGCCATCTGGCGCAGGACGGGTTCGAGGTCGTGGGCGTCACGGACGGCGAGGCGCTCGAGCTTCTCGAACGCATCTGTCCAGACCTCGTCCTGATCGGCGACCCCGAGGGCCTCGAGCTGTGCCGCCGGTTGCGCGAGCTCGACCGGGACGTGCCGGTGATCCTGCTCGGCTCGCAGGAGTCGGACCCCGTCGATCGCGTGCGCGCCTTCGACCGCGGCTGTGACGACTATCTCGACCGGCCGTTCCACTACGACGAGCTGGTGGCGCGGATCCGAGCGGTTCTGCGTCGGGTGGCGCCGCCGGAATCCGATCGGCTGACAGCCGATGAGATCGCGATCGACCGCCCAACGAGACGCGTGACTGTTTGCGGGCAGCGCGTCCTCCTGCCGACGAAGGAGTACGAGCTGCTCTTGAAGCTCGCGAGCGACCCGAAGCGCGTCTTCACGAAGGACGAGCTCCTCCGTGACGTGTGGGGCTTCCGGTCGACGGGTCGAACCCGCACCCTCGATTCGCACGCCTCGCGCCTGCGCCGCCGCCTCGGCGGCGACTACGTCCGCAATGTGTGGGGCGTCGGCTACTGCCTGCTCGGCGACTGATCTCCGAGGTCAGGAGCGGGCCCCCGCCCTGACGTAGGGGCCCGCCCCGATGCGATGAGCTCCTAGCCCTCGAGCGGCTCGCCCGTCTCCAGCAGCGTCTTCAGGCCGCTGAGCACGTAGCTCCAGCCGCCGGCCACGCTCACGGCGGTCTTCGGCGCGGCCTCCAGCTGGTCGTGCGTGACGGTCAGCTTCGTCACGCCGCCCTCCTGGGCCTCGATCTCCCATGTCACGCGGCTGAACGGCTCGGCCGCGGTCTCGGGGTCGTAGAGGGCCCGCCAGGTGTGCTTGAGCAGCCGCGGCGGGTCGGACTCGAGGACCTCGCCGTCGACCAGCGTCTGGTCGCCATCTCCAGCCACGCTCAGGTATGGCGCGCCGGGCTCGAAGGTCGAGTCGATCCTCGTCCCGTGGAAGTAGCGGGTCGTGAACTCCGGCTTCGTGATCCCATCCCAAACCTGCTCTGGCGTGGCGCGGATGAAGACGGAGTAGACCTGCGTTGCCTGTTCGGTCATCGTGGTCATGCAGTTTCCTCCAACTCTGACTTGAGGTGCGCGAGCGCCGACACCTGGCGCTCCCGGTACTTGTCGATCCACCGGTCGTGGATCAGCCGGATCGGGACGGGATTGAGGTAGTGCAGCTTCTGCCGCCCCTCCCGGCGGGTGACGACGAGCCCGGCCTCCTCGAGGAGGCGCAGGTGCTTCATGACCCCGAAGCGGGACATCTCCAGCTCGGACTCGAGCTCGGTGAGCGTGCGGCCGTCGCGCTCGAAGAGCCGGTCGAGGAGATACCTGCGCGTGGGATCCGCGAGCGCCCTGAACACGAGGTCGTCGTC
>JBKPQP010000066.1:0-7750 GCA_046734155.1 Actinomycetota bacterium
GTCGAGGTCGTCGTCCTCGCGGTAGAACGCGCCCGAGTCGGCGACTGCGGCCACGTGCAGCCGGGCGTTGTCGAGAGTCGACCGCGCGCCCACGGTCATGTCTCCCGCTGCGGAGCACGCCGCGCGAAGGATGAGTCCGCCGAACGTGAGGATCGTGGCGGTGGGCGTGTTCGCCGGGGCGTCGAAGCCGACCTTCGAAGCGCCCGGGCCCGCGGGGCCGACTGGCCCGAGCACTCCCTGCGGCCCCTGAGGCCCGGCCGGGCCGATCGGACCCTGAGGGCCGCGGAGCCCGCGAGCGCCGCGGACGGTCGGGACGACTGAGGTCGGGAGCTTCGCGTTTCGGCCCAGCGGCACGAGCCGACCGGGCTTCGGCGTCCGCGACGCCTTGATCCCGTTGACCGCGCCGGCGTTCCGAGCGAAGACGGCGACCGAGCGCCTGGCCGCGCCTCCGGCCGGGGATGCTGCGAGCAGGACGAGCAGGAGCGCGGCGCCGCCGAGCGCGGCGATGATTCGAGCTGTACGCACGGATGACCTCCTCGGTCGGTAACGAGTGGTCTTCTCAATTACCGACCCAGGCGTCGTTCAGCCCGCAATCGGGCGATTTCGGCACGGTTTCGGCGCGGAGTTGCCGATAGGCCTCCTGGGTACCATGAGCCACATGACCGAGCTGACACCAGAGGAGCGCCAGAGGCTCGCCGAGCTCTCCTACTACGAGCCGCCCGAACCGGTGCGGCACGAACGCCGCTTCCCGTTCCTGCGCAAGCTGTTCGCGCCGCTGATCGCGGCGGGCGCGTTCCTGCTCAAGTTCGGCGCGCCGCTCCTCAAGTTCAAGTTCCTGTTCTCGATCTTCATCTCGGCCGCGTTCTACGTCTGGTTCGGCGGCTGGTGGTTCGGCATCGGCCTGATCGTCCTGCTCTTCGTGCACGAGATGGGACACGTGCTCGAGGCGAGGCGCCAGGGCCTGCCGGTGAGTGCGCCGATGTTCATCCCCTTCCTCGGCGCGATGATCACGATGCGCGAGATGCCGCAGGATGCCTGGAACGAGGCGAAGGTCGCGATCGCGGGACCCCTGCTCGGCTCCCTCGGCGCGGCCGTGATCTACGCCGCCGGCGTGGCGACGGACTCGAACCACCTGAAGGCGCTCGCCTTCCTCGGCTTCTTCCTCAACCTGTTCAACCTGCTCCCGGTCGTGCCGCTCGACGGCGGCCGCATCGTCGCCGCACTGCACCCGGCCCTCTGGGTGCTCGGCTTCGCGGGGCTGCTCGGGCTCGTCTTCCTCGCGCCGAACCCGATCCTGATCATCATCGTCGTCATCGCCGGGCTCGAGCTCTGGAACCGCTGGCGCATGCGGAACCACCCGGAGCTGCAGTCCTACTACAAGGTGACGACCGCGCAGCGCGCGATCGTGGCGACGCTCTACTTCGGGCTCGCCGCGCTGCTCGTGCTCGGAATGGAGGCCTCCCACCTCCCGCGCGACGTCCTCCGCTGATGGACGACGAACAGCTCCTCACGAGCCATCAGGGCGGGCTGCCCGAGAACGTGCTCTCGATCGCGCGCGAGTTCTGGGCCGGGTTCGCCGCCGTGGACAAGATCGACCGGCCGGCGGTCTCGATCTTCGGCTCCGCGCGGATCGAGCCGGATTCCCGCGAGTACGCGGAAGCGCGCAAGGTGGGCCGGAGCTTCGCCGAGCACGGGTGGGCCGTGATCACGGGCGGCGGACCCGGGGTGATGGAAGCGGCCAACCGCGGCGCCAAGGAGGGCGGCGGGCTCTCCATCGGGTTCAACATCGAGCTCCCGCACGAGCAGGGCCCGAACGCGTATCTCGACATCGAGTACACGTTCAAGCACTTCTACGCGCGCAAGGTCTGCTTCGTGAAGCCGGCGGAGGGGTTCGTGATCTTTCCCGGCGGCTTCGGGACGCTCGACGAGCTGTTCGAGGCGCTGACGCTGATCCAAACGGGCAAGGCCGAGAACTTCCCGGTCGTCCTGATCGACACCGATTACTGGGAGGAGATGGTCTCCTGGTGCCGGAAGGAGTTGCTCGCAGACGGAATGATCTCGCGGGAAGACCTCGACCTGCTCCACACCACCGACGACCTCGACGAGGCGGTCCGGACCATCGTCGACTGTTACGAGGAGCGCATGGAGGTGCCGGCCGAGAAGAGAGCCGACGCACGGTGAGGCTGCGCGACCTGCCGTCCGTGGACGAGCTGGCACGGGGAAGCGACGATCCGCTCGCCGTCGAGGCGGCCCGCGTGGTTCTCGCGCGCGCGCGCGAGAACATACGAGCGGGGGCGGATCCGGGCGATCTGGACAAACGACTCAGTGACGAGCTCGCAGCCGCCCGGACGGCGCGGCTACGCCGGACGCTGAACGCGACAGGTGTTGTCGTCCACACGAACCTCGGCCGCGCACCGCTTCCCGAGGCGGCGCTCGAACGCGTCCGCGAGGTCGGTCGCGGGTACTCGAACCTCGAGTACGACCTGAGCGCAGGAACGCGCGGCTCGCGGCAGGACCACGTCGCGGGCATCCTGCGCCGGCTGACGGGAGCCGAGGCGGCGCTCGTCGTGAACAACAACGCTGCTGCGGTTCTCCTGGCGCTGGCCGCGCTCGCGGAGGGCCGCGAGGTGCTCGTCTCGCGTGGCGAGCTGATCGAGATCGGCGACGGCTTCCGGATCCCGGACGTGCTCGCGCGCTCAGGTGCTCGGCTTGTCGAGGTCGGGACGACGAACCGCACGCGCGCGGCGGACTACGAACGCGCGGTCGGGCCCGAGACCGCGGTGCTCCTGCGCGTGCACCAGTCGAACTTCCGCCTGATCGGCTTCACGGAGCTGCCCTCCGTCGCCGACCTGGCGAAGGTTGCGCAGCGCCACGAGCTGCCGCTCGTCGACGACCTCGGCTCCGGCGCACTCGCGCGCGTCGAGGACGAGCCATCGGTTCGCGAGAGCTTCGAGGCCGGCGCGGATCTCGTCTGCTTCTCCGGGGACAAGCTGCTCGGCGGCCCGCAGGCCGGGATCGTCGTCGGCAGCGCCGAGCTCGTCGAGCGCCTGCGGCGACACCCGCTCCAGCGCGCCGTTCGCGCCGACAAGCTCACGCTCGCTGCGCTCGAAGGGACGCTCGCGCTCTACCTCGAGCCGGGGCGGGCGCTCCGGGAGGTGCCAGTGCTCCGGATGGCGCTCGAGGACGCGGGCGTGGTTCACGCACGGGCCGAGCGGCTGGCCGAGCTCACCGGCGGAGAGGTCGAGGAGACTGTCGGGCGTATCGGCGGCGGGGCGCTCCCGCTGGCCGAGCTCCCGAGCTTCGCTTGCGCCGTCGAGGAGCAACTCGCGGCGCCGCTCCGTGCCGGCGAGCCGCCGGTAGTCGGGGTCGTCCGCGACGGAAGGCTCCTGCTCGACTGCCGCACGTTGACGGACGCCGAGGCCGAGGAGGTCGCCGCAGCGGTCGAGACGGCGCGCGGATGAGCGACCGCACGCCCGAGTCCGACCTCTGGGATGGGCTGCGCGGAGCCCTCGTGACACGAGCGCTCGGGATCGTCTCCGACCTGGGCATCCCCCAGGCGCTCGCCGACGGTCCGCGCTCCGTGGGCGAGCTCGCCCTGGAGACCGGAGCGGAACCCGACACGCTGCAGCGACTCCTGCGCGCGCTCGCGAGCGACGGCATCTTCGCCGAGGAGGGGCCGGGCGTCTTCCGCAACACGGACGTGTCCGAGCAGCTCCTCAGGCCCGGTTGGTCGGCGTTCGCACACTTCTTCGGCGGCGTCTGGCACCACGCGGTCGGCGGATTGGACGCGTCCGGCAAGGCGTCGTTCCCGGCGCTCAACGGAAGCGATTTCTGGTCCTGGCTCGCGGCGAACCCGGACGAGCGGGCCTTATTCGACGTGGCGATGGAGCAGGGGAAGGAGCAGCGCGCCGAGCGCTTCGACCGGGTCGACTGGCGGGATGGCGAGACCGTCGTCGACGTCGGTGGCGGCAACGGCTCGCTCCTCAAGGCGCTGCTCGAGCGGCAGCCCGGATTGCGCGGCATCGTCTTCGACCTACCGGAAACCGTCCGCGACGAGTCCTGGCTCGGCGACCGCATCCGCTTCGTCGAGGGCAGCTTCTTCGAGAGCGTGCCCGAGGGCGACGTCTACCTGCTGTCGACGATCCTCCACGACTGGGACGATGAGAGCGCGGCCGCGATCTTGCGCACGATCCATGCCGGCGCACCGGATCGAGCACGGCTGATCCTGTTCGAGGCCGTCGTCCCCGAGGGCAACGAGCCAGGTGGAGGCAAGTGGCTCGACCTCCTCATGCTCGCCCTGTTCGCCGGGCGCGAGCGCAACGAGGCACAGTGGCGTGAGCTGCTCGAGACGACCGGCTTCGAGCCGACGAGCGTCGAGAACGAGCTGATCCAGGCGCGATGCCGCTAACAGTCGGCACCGCGGGTCACATCGACCACGGCAAGACGTGGCTCGTCCGGGCGCTGACTGGCAAGGACACAGACCGGCTGCCCGAGGAGAAGGAGCGCGGGATCTCGATCGATCTCGGCTACGCGCCGCTCGACCTGCCCGACGGGACGCGGCTCTCGCTGATCGACGTGCCGGGCCATGAGCGCTTCGTCCGCAACATGGTTGCGGGCGCGAGCGGGATCGACCTCTTCCTGCTCGTGATCGACGCCACCGAGGGCACTCGGCCGCAGACGCACGAGCACCTGGCGATCCTGCGACTGCTGGCGATCAAGCGCGGTGTCGTCGCGGTAACGAAGGCGGACGCGGCCGATCCAGAGAGACTCGAGCTGGTCGTGGCCGAGGCGCACGAGCTCGTGCCCGACGCACCGGTGATTCCGGTCAGCGCCAAGACCGGCGAGGGGCTCGACGAGCTGCGCGACGCACTTGCGTCAGTCGTAGCCGGGCTGGAGCATCACGCGCTGCTCGGCGCCACGCGGCTGTACGTCGACCGCGCCTTCACGCTGCGCGGCATCGGCACCGTCGTCACGGGGACGCTATGGGCCGGCTCGGTCGGCGACGGCGACGAACTCCGCGCCGAGCCGGTCGGAATCGATGTCCGCGTGCGCAGCGTGCAGGTACACGACGAGCCGGTCGAGCGCGCCGAGGCGGGCCAGCGGGTCGCGCTCGCACTGCCCGGCGTCGAGCGCAATGCGCTCCACCGAGGTGATGCGCTCGCCGAACCGGGTGCCTACCCGGTCAGCTACCGCCTCGACGTCGAGCTGACTGAGCTCGAGCCGATCGGCGACCACACGCGTGTGAACGTGCACCACGGGACGACTGAGACGCCGGCCCGGGTCGTACGGGTCGGACCGCGCTTCGCCCAGTTGCGGCTCGCATCGCCCGTGGTCGCTGCGCGGAACGACCGAGTCGTCCTCCGCGACGGAACCACGCTCGGAGGCGGCCGCATCCTCGATCCCGCTCCACCTCGTGCGCCCGACCTCGCCCGGCTCGAGCTGCTCACGACCGACGATCCGGTCTCGATCGTGAAGGCGCTCGTCCGCGAGCCGGTGCGCTCCGGTGACCTCGCCGCCCGCGCGCTGCTCTCGCTCGAGCAGCTGGAACAGGGTCTCGAAGGGCTCGGGCAGGCGGGCGAGTGGCACTACGCGCCCGAATGGCTCGACCAGATCGAGCGCGAGACGAGGACCCGCCTGATGCTCCGAGCCGAGGCGACACCGCTCGATCCCGGGCTCAGCGCGGCCGAGTTGCTCCCGGGCGCTCCCTGGGCCGATGCCGTTCTGCCGCTGCTCGAGGTCGAGCGACGGAACGGCAAGGTCTATCTCCCCGGTTCGGCCGCCGGGCTCGGCGTACGCGAAGCGGAGGCGGCGGCGCTCGAGGCGCGGCTCGAAGAAGCGGGACTCACTCCGATCGCGGTCGACGACGCAGACCTTGCGCGCTTCCTCGAGGAGTCCGGCCGGCTCGTGCGCGTCGGCGACGGCCTCGCGATCGGCATGAACGCCTACGAGGAGGCGAAGCGCGCCCTCCTCGACGAGTGTGGACGCGCGGGGAAGATCACGCTCGCCCGGTTCCGCGACCTCCTCGGCATCTCGCGCAAGCCGGCCCAGCTCCTGCTCGAGCGCTTCGACGCCGACGGTGTCACCCGGCGCGTCGGCGACGAACGCGTCCTGAGGCGCTCGGCCGCGTCGCGCTAGCATCGCCGCCTGGAGCGGCATGGGCCCGGTGGCCCAGCCGGTCTTCAAAACCGGTGCGGTCGTGTAGCCCACGGCTCGGTAGGTTCGACTCCTGCGCCGCTCCGCTCGACTCCTAGCCGCCTCGCGGTTTCGCCGCTCGCACGCAGGAGTCGAGCGGGGTGGAACTGTTCGCTCTCTTTTGGGCTAGGCGTAGGCTTCATCCGACCCCAAAGGAGGCTGACATGGCACTAGCGCGTGTTGTTTCGTTCGACGGCGTCGACAGCGAGCGGATGGCGCAGATGCGCCAGGAGATGGAGGGCGGCGAACGCCCCGACGACATCCCGGCGACCGAGATCATCGTGCTCCACGATCCCGACTCGTCGAAGTCGCTCGCGATCGTGTTCTTCGACAACGAGGAGGACTACGCGAAAGGCCACGCGGCTCTCGACGCGATGCCTGCGTCGGACACGCCCGGTCAGCGCACTGGCGTGATGAAGTACGACGTCGCGATCCGCATGGCCGACTAGTCGGCGATCTGAAATCCGGGCGTAACACTTTTCGTGCTGCCGCGACTGAACCTCGAGCAAACGAAGGGGTCGCGAAGGAGGCGGTATGGAAGCGGTGTACGTCCAGACGAACGACGCGGAGAAGAACGAGGTCGTCGCCTACAGGCGCGAGAGCAACGGCTCGCTGTCAAAGCTCGGCGGCTTCGAGACCGGCGGTAGCGGGACGGGGAAGCCCCATCTCCCGTCGCAGAGCTCCATCGTCCTGAGCGACGATGGAGCCTGGCTGCTGGTCGCCAACGGTGGCAGCGACACGATCTCGCTGTTCGCCGTGGAGCCCGACGGGATCCGGCTCGCCGACGTCGTGCCGTCGGGAGGCGGAACGCCGACCAGCGTGGCGATCCATGGGTCGCTCGTCTACGTCGCGAACAACGCCGCCGGGAACGTCACGGGATTCATGATCCACAGTGGCAAGCTCGTCGGCCTCGCAGGATCGACGCGCATGCTGAGCGGCGACGGCGCCGACCCCGCGCAGGTCAGCTTCAGCCCGGACGGGAAGACGCTCGTCGTCACAGAGCGCGGCTCGAACTCGATCAGCGCCTTCGCGATCGACGAGCAGGGCTACGCAGACGGGCCGTCGACGATCGCGTCGCCGGGCGAGACGCCGTACGGATTCGACTTCACGGCCGGCGGCACGCTCGTCGTCACGGAGGCGTTCGGCGGCGCGAAGGGCAAGGCTGCGGCGTCGTCGTACGCGCTCGAGGAGCCAGGGCGACTAAGCCCGGTGAGCGCGTCGGTCGCCGACACGCGCAGCGAGGTCTGCTGGGCGGCGGTGACGAAGGACGGCCGTTTCGTCTACGTCACGAACTTCGGGGACGGCACGATCTCGAGCTACTCGATCGCCGCCGACGGAACGATCGAGCTCGCCGAAGCCGTGGCCGGTGCGACGCGGCTGGGCGAGCCCGGCGTCCGCGACGAGGCGATCAGCAACGACGGGCGCTTCCTCTACGCCCTCGACGCCGATGCGCAGATGGTGCACGGCTGGCGCATCGACGCCGACGGACACCTCAGCGAAGTCGGCGCCGCCGACGGGCTGCCGAGCACGGTGGCAGGACTCGCGGCGAGCTAGAGAA
>JBKPQP010000067.1:0-4297 GCA_046734155.1 Actinomycetota bacterium
CTTGTCGAAGGCCGAGAGTAGCGCCCTCTCGATCATGAGATGAGCGCCCGCACGGTCTTCGGCAGCAGTCGGTGCTCGACGGCCTGGACGCGTTTACGCAAGGTCTCGACCGTGTCTCCCTCGCGCACCGGCACCCGCTCCGACGCGATTACCTGTCCTGTGTCCACACCGACGTCGACGTAGTGGACCGTCGCAGCGGTCTCGGGAATCCCTGCTGCGAGTACGTCCTCGATCGGGTGCGCTCCAGGAAAGTCCGGAAGCGGAGCCGAGTGCGTGTTCACGATGCGACCCCCGAAACGGTCGAGGAAGGTGGCGCGGAGCAGATGCATGTACCCGGCGCATACGACGAGCTGCACGTTGTGCTCTACGAGCCACTCGGCCATGGCGGCGTCTCGCTCCTCGCGGCTCTCGAAGTCGTCCAGCTCGAAGACGGCCGTCGGAATCCCGGCCGCAGCCGCTCGCTCGAGCGCCCGCGCTCCGTCCTTGTTCGACGCGACCGCCGACACGGGCAACCCCGCGTCGATCAGCGCCTGGAGGTTCGTGCCCTCTCCGGAGACGAGTACTCCGATCACGTGACGTGCCCGATCACGAGCCCGCCTTCGGCATCGGCCGCACGGACGACCGCGCACATTCCGATTCCGACGTTGAACACCCGCCGCTGCTCCTCCTCACTCACGCCCTGCTCGGTCAGCCAGGCGAACACCTCGGGCCGCTCCCATGAACGCCAGTCGAGCTCGACGTCGCGTCCGTCCGGGAGGGCACGCGTGAGATTGCCGAGGATGCCGCCGCCCGTGACGTGCGCGAGCGCCTTCACGTCCGCGCGGCGGCGTAGCTCGCGCACCTCGTCTACGTACAGCTTGTGGGGCGCGAGCAGGAGGTCTGCGTCGAAATCGCCGTCGCCGATCAGTCGCCGGACGAGCGAGAAGCCGTTCGTGTGCAGCCCGAGCGACGGCCAGCCGAGGACGACGTCGCCGGCCTCGACCCGCGAGCCGTCGATCACCTCCGCGCGCGCGACGAGCCCCACGCACGTCCCGGCGAAATCGAGCTCCTCCTCGCGGTAGACGCCCGGCATCTCGGCCGTCTCGCCGCCGAGCAGCGCGCACCCCGCAGCACGGCACGCCTCGGCTGCGCCCTCGACCAGCTCGGCTACCTGCTCCATCGCGAGCGAGTGCCCGACGACGTAATCGAGGAAGAAGAGCGGCTCCGCTCCGGTCGTGAGCACGTCGTTCACGCAGTGGGCCACGAGGTCCGCGCCGATCCCGCGCAGCCGGCCCGCCTTGCGCGCGAGGACGAGTTTCGTGCCTGCGCCGTCCATCGAGGCTGCGAGGAGACGTTCCTCGTCGAGCGGATACAGCCCCGCGAACGCGCCGAACCCGGTCGTGCCAGTCGACTCGACGGCCGCTCGCAAACGCCCTACGACCGACTCGGCGAGTGCGAGCGAGACCCCCGCGTCCTCGTACGTCTTTCCGGCCACGGCAACGAGTCTATTTCGCGTAGCGGAGGCCTACACTCGATGCGTGCTGCTCGCGCATTCCGCACAGACGACGTGGTCGTTCGAGCCGCTCCAACTCGTCCCGATCGCGGTCGGCGCGCTCCTCTACTGGAAGAGGGCGAGGACGCTCGCGCGCAAGGGCACGCCGGTCGCCGAGTGGCGCTACTTCCTGTTCTCCCTGGGCGTCGGACTTCTGGTGATAGCTCTCGTATCGCCGATCGCCACGCTCGGCGAGGAGGAGTCGTTCGCGTTCCACATGGTGCAGCACCTGCTCCTCGGCGATCTCGCGCCGCTCTGCATCGTGGCCGGGCTCACGGGGCCAATCCTCCGGCCGCTCCTCTCGATCCGCGCGGTCCGCACCCTCCGCTTCCTCACACATCCGTTCGTCTCGCTCCCGCTCTGGGCGATCAACCTCTATCTCTGGCATCTACCGACCTTCTGGGAGGCGGCGCTCCGCCACCAGGCCGTGCACGCGCTCGAGCACGCCGCGTTCTTCACGGCCGGCGCGCTCATGTGGGCGACCGTGATCGAGGTGCTGCCAGGGCCGGAATGGTTCGGCACCGGCGCGAAGATGGGCTACATCGTCGCCGTCCGGCTCGCGACGACGATCCTCGGCAACGTCTTCGTCTGGGCCGGGGCGCCCTTCTACGGCATCTACGAGCAGGCGTCGCGGCCATGGGGCCTGTCCGCGGCCGCCGACCAGGGGATCGCCGGGGGCGTGATGATGATCGAGGGCTCGCTCGTCACCATCGGCGCGCTGGCCTGGCTCTTCCTGCGCCTCGCCGAGGAAGGGGAGCTGCGCCAGGAGCTCCTCGAGCGGGGCTTCGACCCCCGCTCGGTGCGGCGGGCCGTGCGCTACGGACGCGCGCGCGAGCTGTCTGAGACGTCGTGACATCGCCTCTCGCGGGCTCGGCGCCTTTCTGCGGGCGTGCACGTGAACTCTTGGAGTCGACCTGACTCTTTTACGATCCCGCCGGATCCCGAACGCGGCCTGAAAGGAGAACGCATGGCGACACCGCCCGAGCAGCCGCCCCGCACCGGCACGTACGGATACCAGCCGGGAACGACGACGCTCGACATCGCACGGTTGCCGATCCCGGGCAACGCCGAGTTCCTCGTCTACGTGATCGTGCTCCTGATCTTCGCGCTGATCGCGATCTTCGACGACCAGGTCAGCGCGGACAGGTTCGTCTGGGGCGCGACCTGGGTGACGGTTGGCTACTTCGTCAGCCGCGGGCTCGCGAAGGCGACGCGCGTGCTCGAGCAGTAGCGACTCGATGGCGCCCCTGGCGGGCCCACCGGCCCGTCGGGGCGCCGCGGTGCTTGAGCAATAGGCTCAGCTCACGCCCGACTAGGCTCGAAGCGGAACTTCGCGAGCGTCTTCCCGGCCGGCACGCGCGTCGGGTAGGTGCGTGTGAAGCACGCGCGGCAGAACTCGTTCTCGGGCCGCATCGTCGCGGCCTGGACGCCCTCGAGCGAGATGTACGCGAGTGACGTCGCGCCGATCTGCTCCCGGATTTCCCCGACGGTGCGCGACGACGCGACGAGCTGCTCCTCGTCGGCGAAGTCGATGCCGTAGAAGCAGGGCGAGACGATCGGCGGCGCAGAGATCCTGACGTGCACCTCCTGCGCGCCCGCGTCGAAGAGCAGCTTCACGATCCGCCGGGTCGTGTTCCCGCGGACGATCGAGTCGTCGACGAGGACGACGCGCTTGCCGGCGACCTCCGAAAGCGGGTTGAACTTGAGGCGGATCCCCTGCTCGCGCAGGCCCTGGTCGGGCTCGATGAACGTGCGGCCGACGTAGCGATTCTTGATCAGGCCCTCGGAGAACGGGATCCCGCTCCCCCGCGAGAAGCCGATCGCGGCGGGTGTGCCCGAGTCCGGAGCGGGCATGACGAGGTCGGCCTCGACGGGCGCTTCCTCCGCGAGCCGTTCGCCCATCTTCACGCGCGCCGCGTGCACCTCGACCCCGGCAAGCATCGAGTCGGGGCGGGCGAGGTAGATGAACTCGAACAGGCAGAGGTCGCCCGCGCCGGCTTGGGGCACGGCCTGCATGGCCTCGACGCCGTGCTCGTCGACGAGCACGAGCTCGCCGGGCGCCACCTCGCGCTCGTGCGTTGCGCCGACGAGGTCGAGCGCACACGTCTCGGAGGCGAGCACCGGATCGCCGTCGATCCGGCCCAGGTTGAGCGGGCGGAAGCCGTGCGGGTCGCGGAAGCCGATCAGCTTGCCCTCGGCGAGCGCGACGATCGTGTAGGCGCCGTCGAGCCGGTGCATCGCGTTGGCGACGGCCTCCTCGAGCGGCGCCTCGTCGTTCGCGATCAGCGCGGCGATGACCTCGGTGTCCGACGTCGTCGAGAGCTCGATGCCGTCCGCGGCCAGCTCCTCGCGCAGCTCCTGGGCGTTCGTCAGGTTGCCGTTGTGGCCGAGCGTCACGACCCGCGCGCGGCCGTGCTGGACGATCGGCTGCGCGTTCGTCCAGTGCGTCGAGCCGGTCGTCGAGTAGCGTGTGTGCCCGATCGCGACCTCGCCCTGGAGGCCGCTCAGGTTCTGCTCGTCGAAGACCTGGGCGACGAGGCCCATGTCACGCAGGACAGTCAGCCGACCGTGGTCGGACACGGCGATGCCCGCCGACTCCTGACCGCGGTGCTGGAGCGCGAACAGGCCGAAGAACGTGACGCGCGCGACGTCACGCTCGGGGGCGCGAATGCCGAACACTCCGCACATCAGGTCTCCTCGTAGGCGTGCCGCAGGTCCTCGATCCGAACACCGAGCAGAGTACTCCCACCGACGGATCCGATGCGG
>JBKPQP010000068.1:0-9555 GCA_046734155.1 Actinomycetota bacterium
CTTCGGCGAGGGCTCGCCGGAGTGGCAGGAGGGGCGCGACTCACAGATCGCTCCGTTCGCCTCCGCGGCGCGGGCCAAGGCGCTGACCGACTTCGTCGGGATCACGATCCACTGCGGCGCCAGCGGCGGGATCTGCAACGACAGTGCGAACGCCAAGCCGGACCAGCTCCCCGACGAGCCGGGCGGATACTCGGGCTTCGAAGGCCTGTTCGGCGCGAAGTACGTCGACCCAGCGATCAACGACGGGGCAGCCTCCGTGGACGACACGAACGGCGATCCGATCACGGATCCGTTCGGCCAGCCGGGCTTCCCGGGCTTCGACGGCATGCCGGCGAAGGTGACCCTCGGCTACATCGCTCAGATGCAGGAGGCGGGCATCCCCGTGACGTTCGGGTACATCTCGGACGCGCACGACAACCACCAGAACGCGTTCCCGGCCCCGCCGGACCCCAACGGCGTCTTCCCGCGCGCGTCCGGCCCGGGCGAGAGCGACTACGTGCAGACGCTGCACGAGTACGACCAGGCGTTCGCGACGTTCTTTGCGCGCCTGCGACACGACGGGATCACGAAGCGCAACACGCTGTTCGTCCTCACAGCCGACGAGAACGACCACTTCGCCGGCGGCAATTCGAGCGACGGCACGTGGAGCCACACGTTCTGCAACATCGACGCGGGCCAGCAGTGCCCCGCGAACCAGATCGGAGAGGTGAACGCGAACCTGCTCTCACTGCTACCGAGCGGCCAGCCGAACTTCTCGGTCCACAACGACTCCGCGCCGACGGTCTACGTCAACGGCAACCCGGCGCGGACGGACGCGACGCTCCGCCAGCTCGAGCGGGACGTCGCCGCCGCGAAGGCGATCGACCCGTACCAGTCGAGCTCGGCGACTCCCGTCGCGCTCTACCTGGCGGACAAGGTCGGCGAGAAGACGCTGCACATGGTGACCGCGGATCCGCAGCGGACTCCGTCGTTCACGCTGTTCGGGAACCCGGACTACTTCCTGACCGCAGGAAGAACCGGCGCCGGTGCACCGACGAAGTTCAACTGCCCGGACGCGGCGCACCAGGCGTTCGTCTGCATCGACTACCACTTCGCGTGGAGCCACGGCGATGCGACCGAGGACATCGGGCGCACATGGCTCGGCATGGCCGGCCCGGGCGTCAAGAACCTCGGGATCACGAGCCAGGTCTGGTCGGATCACACGGACATTCAGCCGACGATCCTGTCCCTGCTCGACCTGAGGGACAGCTACCAGACGGACGGCCGCGTGCTGGGTGAGTTCCTCGAGAACCGGGGGAACCCACACGGCGTCGATCTGACCGAGCTCGGCTCGATCTACAAGCAGATCAACGCGCCGTTCGGCCAGCTCTCGTTCGACGTGCTCGCAGCCTCGACGCGGGCGCTCTCCAGCGGGAGCGCGACGGACGACTCGACATACAACGCGATCTCTGACCGGATCGCAGCGCTGACCTCCGACAGAGACGCACTCGCGAACCAGATGCGAGACGTTCTCAACGAGGCGGAGTTCGGCGGCCAGCAGCCCACTCAGCAACAGGTCGACGACCTGGCCTGGCAGGGCAGGACGATGCTCATGCGCGCACATGAGCTCGGCGCCGCGGGCTCGCCATAAGCGGCACTCATCGGCCCCGGCGGGCTCTCTGCTCGCCAGGGCCGATGCGCTTCGCGCGGTTGTACTGGCTTCGCGGCCGGGCGATCATCTAGCCGATGAGGACAGTTTTCGGCATCGTGCTCGTGATCTTCGCCATCGCCGGCGTGCTCCTGATCCTGGACGTGGTCGTCGCGCTCATCAGCTACCTGGTGCGGCGGACTCGTTCCAAGACGGCCGCCGAAGACACCGACGGGGATGCGGGGCTTCGGAGCACGCGCGAGACGGCCGCAAAGCTCTCGCAGGAGCACATGTGGCTCAACGGGGACGTGTTGGAGCAGGACGGCCGCTTCAAGCGCGCGGTCGCCGACCTCAACCGACCTGAGGTCGACGTCAGCGTCGTCCTGACGGCGGCGAAGAGCACCTCTGAGTTCGAAGCCGCGATCGGGCTCGCCGCGCTGGCCGCCAGGACGGATATCCCGGCGGGCCAGACGAACTGGGCGGTCCGGGCGCTGGGACGATGCCCGGAGGGCCTCGAGCGATTCCTCTACCACGTGCTCGAAAAACACGCGGAATACCCCGTGATCGGCCCCGTGCTCACCCAGATCGACGAGGGCGTCAACTGGGTCGAGCTTGCGCGGTTCATCGCCGTTCGCCGGGAGTCCGGGGAGGAAGTCACAGCCGAGACCTTTCGCCGAAACGTGCCGCGCAGGCTGTCTCCCAACGTCGAGAACTTCCTCGAGCGTTTCGACGATGAGCTCGGCCCAGACTTTCGGGCCGCGTTCGACGAATGGCGCGCGACGACTGTCGACACCGAGTTCCTCCAGGGCTTCGCACGCGTCTGGGAGCGCCCCTTCGATACGCCGCCGGCGTTGCTCGTCGGCCGGCGCCGTGAGCTCGTCGAGCGACTGCGAGAAGCGCTCGAGCAAATCCCCAGGCAATCGGTCCTCCTCGTCGGAGAGCCGGGTGTCGGCAAAACCACGCTCGCACGCGCAGCCGTCGACCGCTTGCCGAGCAGCTTCATCGTCTTCGATGCGACCGCAGCGCAGATGCATGCCGGAGCGGTCTACGTCGGACAGCTGGAAACGAAGGTCGCCGAAGTCGTCGAGAGCCTGAAGCAGCATCGAGCCGTCTGGCACTTCCCGGCGTTTCACGAAGCCCTCTACGCCGGCCAGCATTCCCGAAGCCCGCAAGGCCTCCTGGATGCCCTACTGCCTCCGATCGAAGCCGGAGAGATCACGCTCATCGCCGAGACGACGCCGGCGGGGCTGGCCACGCTTCTCGCAGAGCGTCCGGCGTTCGGCAGCGCGTTCGAGGTGATCCGGGTCAGACCACTCGACGAAGGAGAGTCGGTCCAGGTGGCACAGCATGCTCTCGAGCATTCCGGGTTGGGAGTAACCGCCGGCGAGCAGACCCTCCGGGAGACCTTCGAGCTGGCGCAGCAATTCCTCCCGACGGTGGCCGCCCCCGGGAGCATCCTTCGCCTCACCGGGGCTACGGCCGCGGAGGCGGCGGAGCAGAACGAGAAGTCGTTCGAGACGAGCGACGTCCTCGCCACGATCGCAGCCTCGTCGGGCTTGCCGTTGGCGATGCTCGATCCGAACGTGCCGCTGGAGCTCGAGCGGCTGCGCGAATTCTTCAGCGAGCGTGTCCTCGGCCAGCCGGAGGCCGTCGACACGATCGTCGAACGCGTGGCGATGGCAAAGGCGGGCCTCACCGATCCGACGCGGCCGCTCGGAGTCTTCTTGTTCGTCGGGCCGACCGGGACCGGGAAGACCGAGATCGCCAAGGCCCTCGCCGAGTTCATGTTCGGGTCGCCGTCACGGCTCGTCCGGCTCGACATGAGCGAGTTCCAGACCCCGGAGTCGCACGACCGGCTCCTCGCCGACACGAGTGTTGATGCCCGCGGCGCGGGCCTGATCTCGTCGGTGCGCAGGGACCCGTTCGCAGTCGTCCTCCTCGACGAGTTCGAGAAGGCCGCGGCGCCAATCTGGGACCTTTTCCTCCAGGTCTTCGACGACGGCCGCTTGACCGATCAACAAGGCCGCGTCGCCGATTTCCGCCGGTGCGTCATCGTGCTCACGTCGAACGTCGGCTCGGCGATCTCGATCCGCCGCGGGGTCGGATTCGCCTCCGAGCCGGACCCGTTCCGCTCCGAGAAGGTGCTGGACGAGCTCAAGCGGTCGTTTCGCCCGGAGTTCCTGAACCGGATCGACCGCGTCGTCGTCTTCCGGCCTTTCGAGCGGGCCCAGATGCGGGCGTTGCTCGACAAGGAGCTCCGCGAAGTACTCGAGCGCCGCGGCCTGCGCGGTCGGCCGTGGGCGGTCGAGCTCGACGAGTCCGCGTACGCATTCCTGATCGACAAGGGCTTTACACCCGAACTCGGAGCACGCCCGCTGAAACGAGCGGTGGAGCAGCACCTGCTGGCCCCGCTCGCCGCCGCGATCGTCGAGCAGACCGTCCCGGAAGGCGAGCAGTTCCTGCTCATCAGCGCCTCGCAGGAAGGCGGGATTGCCGTCACCTTCGTGGACCCCGACGCCGAGGCGCCCGAAGCAGTCGATCCGATCGAGCCCACAGAGGCGGTGCCGGCGAACATCCGGGCGATCGCCCTCACTCCGCGAACCGATCCGAGGACGACCACGTTTCTGCTCGACCAACTGCGCTGGACCGCGGAGGCCGTTCGCGCAGAGGATGTGCTGGGTGCAAAGCGCGCCGCCTTGGATGCGATCAACGATCCGGGATTCTGGGAGCGCGACGACCGGTTCGACACCCTCGCCAAAGCCGAGTACCTCGACCGACTCGACGCCGCGCTGCAGACGGCCGAGCGACTCGGCGAGCGACTCGCCCGGACCGAGGGGAGGAACGGCGAAGGCACGACGGACCTTGTCGGACTGCTCGCGAACCGGCTGCACGTCCTCGATTCCGCCGTGGACGGGCTCCGCGAAGGCTCGCCGGAGCAGGTGTTCCTCCGAATTCGTCCTCCGGCTGAGAGCCCGAGCGAAGAGAACGGCGGCTTCACCACGCAACTCGCCGAGATGTACGTCCGGTGGGCCGACAGCCGCGGAATGCGAATCGACAGCCTCGAGGCGAGAGCGGGCGAGCATCTGTTCGCGGTGACCGGGCTTGGCTCGGGCGAGATCCTCATGCCCGAGAGCGGGCTCCACGTGATGGAGCTCGACCGGGAGCGCACCGACGGAGAACACGAGACCGAGCGCATCTCGGCGATCGTGCAGGTCGCGCCCTGGGAGCCCGGCCCCGAACGCGAGCGCAGTGCCCTGATCGAGCTTGCGCGCCTCGCGTTCGAGCGGGCCCCCGTCGCGGCCGCCGTCGTCCGGCGCTACCGGCGCGAGCCGGCTCCGCTCGTGCGGGATGCTCAGCGTGGCTACCGAACCGGTCGGGTCGACCGCGTGCTCGCCGGCGATTTCGATCTCTTCTGAGGTCGTCTTGTCCGCGCACGTGACACCAGTGCACAATCTGCGGACCGGCCGGGGGGACGGACGATCCGTTCCCTCGCCGGCCGGCGTTAGGCCGCGACGCCGGCGAAGCGGGGGATGATCTCCTTCCCGTAGACCTCGAGCTCGCGGTGCTGGCCCTCGGTCATCAGGTACAGGTCGAACTGGTCGACGCCGATCGACTCGAGCTCCTGCAGCTTCTCGACCGCCTGGTCGGGCGTGCCGAGGACGCAGAAGCGGTCGCAGATCTCGTCGGTCACGAACCCGCCGTGCTTCGCGCCGACGCGGCTGTGCTCCTTATAGTCGTAGAACTTCCGCGCCTTGACGTAGTCAGTCAGGGCATGCGGGATCTCCGAGTCGAAGCCGTAGCGCTCGACGAGGTCCATGACGTGGTTCGAGACCATCGCCGGGAACCAGCGCACCTGGTCGCGCGCGTGCGCGATGTCGTCCGAGATCACGCTAGGCGCGCAGACGATGCATTGCAGCGCGTCCGGGTCGCGGCCCTCCTCCTTCGCCGCCTCGCGCGCCGTCTCCATGATCCACTGGATGATCTGTGGGTCGGCGAGCTGGATGATCACGCCGTCGCCCACGCGGCCCGCGACGGCGAGCGCCTTCGGTCCGTAGCCGGCGACGTGCATCGGGATTTCCGGACGGCCCTTGGCCCACTCGAGCGTCAGCTCCTTGTCGTTCCACTCGACCGTCCGGCCGTTCATCAGGTCCTTCATCATCCGCAGGCGGCGCTCGAACTCGGCGACCCGGACGGGCTTGAGGCCGACGACGCGGCGCGACGAATCGCCGCGGCCGATGCCCATCACCATCCGCCCGCCGGACAGGTCCTGCATGGTCGCGTACCAGCTCGCGGTGATCGTCGGGTCGCGGATTCCGGGGTTCGTGACGCAGTGGCCGAGCTTGATCCGCTCCGTCTTGTCCGCCACGAGCGGGAGCAGCGCGTACGACTCCTGCCAGAGGATGTGCGAGTCGTAGGTCCAGCCGTACTCGAAGCCGTTCTGCTCAGCGAGCTGCATCAGCTCGAGCATCCGCGAGAACGGCGGATCGGGCATCACGGTCATGCCGAACTTCACGGCTTCGGAGCTTACTCCGCTTTGTGCCGAGCTAGATCCGGGAGGCCGCCTCTCCCGCGTCTTCGAGCGAGAGCTGCTCGCCCTCTTCCCATGCCACGGCGAACGCCCCGTCGCCGAGCTGCTCACGAGCGCCCTCGAGCGTCCGTCCGCGCGTCTTCTCCCCGATCGTGTAGAAGTCGGACGCAATGCCCAGCTCTTCTCGCGGCCGAGTCGTCGCTGCGAGCAGGCGTGCGGCGGACACGGCGTCGCCGCGAGCGAGCGCGAGGGCGGCGAGGGCCTCCACCACCCAGACCAGCGAGTTCGCGACCCGCTCCACGCGGATGATGGCCAGGCTCTCGCGCAGGACGGTCGCCGCCGCCTCGAGGCGACTCTCCGCGAGCGCGATGAAGCCGAGGTCGATGAGGTTGTTCGCCCTGGAGATCTCTTGTCCCAGACGACGATTCATCTCGACGCTCTCTTCGATATGCGTCCTTGCGGACACCAGGTCGCCGGTGGCGAGCGCGTTGTTGCCAATGTTGTTGAGGATGGTGGCTACGGAGACGTCATCGCCTCCTGCGCGGGCCCGGCTCAGCGCCGCTTCGTAGATCTCCCCGGACCGTTCGCCGTTGCCGAGCTTCTCCTCGCAGATCGCGAGCGTGATCTCGGCATGCGCGCGCCGGGGGCCCGTCACGCCGAGCTTCTCATCGAGGGCAATCGTCTCCTCCGCGAGCATCTTGCTCCGCTCGTAGTCGCCCTGATGCCACAGGAACTGCGCCACGAGCAGCATTGCCCCAGCTCGTAGCTCATCGTCCACCTCGTCGGCGCGGGTGAGAGCCGCCTCGAGGCGCTGGCGCCCCTCCGTCCAAAGGCCGAACTGGTACCAGAACTTGTGGCAGGCAGCGGCGAGCCGTAGCTCCTGCTCCGGCTCGGGCTGCTCGTGCAGCCAGTCGAGGGCAGTCCGAAGGTTGTCGTGCTCGGACACGAACCAGTCGGCCGACTCACGCTTCAGGTCGAAGATCGGCTCGCCGCTCAACTGTTCAGCCGACTCCATGAAATACGCGACATGGCGCCGGCGCGTGGCTTCGGCAGAATCCTGCTCCGCGAGACGCTCCGACGCGTACTCACGAATTGTCTCCAGCATCGAGAAACGGCCCTCGCGCTCGCGGACGAGGCTCTTGTCGACGAGTGAGGCAAGGGTCTCGAGCCCGGCCTCGCAGACCGCCTCGGCCGCCTCGAGGCTCCACCCGCCCGCAAACACCGAGAGCCGCGCGATCAGCTCTTGCTCCGGAGGATCGAGGAGCTCGTAGCTCCACTCGATCGTCGCGCGCAGGGTTTGCTGACGCTCGGGTAAGTCCCGCGCACCGCCGGTGAGGAGCGCGAGCCGTTGCTCCAGCCGCTCGAGCAGGATGTCAGGCGCCAGGAGCTTCACCCGGGCCGCAGCCAGCTCGATTGCGAGCGGCAGACCGTCGAGGCGGCGGCAGATCTCGTTCACCTCCCCGTTGGCGTCGAAGCCCGGCCGGACTGCCCGTGCGCGCTCCCCGAACAGAGAGACGGCGTCGTCCTCCGGCAACGGCGGAACTGGATATTGCTGCTCCAGCGTGAGACGCAAGGGCTCGCGGCTCGTCGTCAGAAGCTTGAGGTGGCTTGCCCCCGCGAGGAGCTCGGCCAGACGAGGCGCACAATCGAGAACCTGCTCGACGTTGTCGAGGAGCAGAAGTGCTCGGCGATCCCGGAGGTATCCGGCGAGATCCGCCTTGGCCCCGACGGTTTGGGCAATGGTCGGCTCGACGAGCTCTGCGTCGTGAATCTCTTGCAGCCCCACCCACCAGACGTTCTCGAACTCGTCCGCGGCGTCGGCGGCCAGCTGTAATGCGAGGCGCGTTTTCCCGCTCCCCGGAGGCCCGACGACCGTCAGCAGTCGCTGTTCGCGCAGTAGCGCACCGGCTTCGACCAGTTCGCGCTCGCGGCCGATCAGCGGAGTCGCCTGCACCGGGAGGTTCGTCCAGTTGAGTGTCTTGAGGGGCGGGAACTCGTCGGTCCCGAGCTGAAACAGCCGCTGCGGCTCGAGGAGGTCCTTGAGGCGGTGCTCGCCGAGATCGGTGACGCCCACCTCGACGAGGTCTCGAGTCGTCTGAGAAAGGAGGACTTGCCCACCGTGGCCGGCTGCGCAGACGCGGGCGCCACGGTGCACGTCCAGACCGACGTAGCCCTCATCCGTGAGCTGCGGCTCGCCGGTGTGAACGCCAATCCGCACGTGGATCGGCCCCGGCGCGAGCCGGCTCTGGATCTCCGCAGCGGCGGCGACGGCGTCCGAAGCCCGGGCGAACGCGGAGAGGAACGCGTCGCCCTGGGTGTCGACCTCTACGCCACCGTGTTCGGCAAATGCAGAGCGGAAGACGTCGCGGTGCCCCGCCAGCGCGTCGGCGTAGGAATCGCCGAGATCGCGGAGCAGGTTCGTCGATCCTTCGATGTCCGAGAAGAGAAAGGTGACAGTCCCGGACGGGAGCTCGGGCATCGCTACAGGCGTTCGATGGTCTTCGTGGAGAGGCTGTCCAACGCTTGCACGGCGAGCTCGATGTGCTCTTCCCTCGTGTCCTCGAGCTTCGTGTGCGAGAGGCCGCGCAGGCTCTGGACGAAGACCATGGCGGTGGGGATGCCCGCGCGCGCGACCTCGGCCGCGTCGTGGAGCGGGCCGCTCGGGAGGCGGTGGGACGTGCCTGCGACCTCGCGGATCGATTGGTCGGCGAGCTCGACCAGCTCGTCGTCGAACAGAATCGGCTCGATGTTCCAGATCCGCTCCCACTCGACGTCGATGTCTTCTTCCTGGGCAAAGCGCCGTGACGCTGCCTCGGCGTTGCTGAGCAGCTCGGCGAGCTGGTTCGCGTCGAGGTGCCGCTGGTCGAGCAAGCACTCGGCGGTCTCGACGACCGACGTGACGATGCCCGGCTTCGTGACGACGCCGCCCATCGTGCAGACCGCGCCGTCGCCGACTCGGGCGGCGATCTTGCGCAGCTCGAGCTCGAGCTTCGCCGCGCCGGCGAGCGCGTCACGCCGCTTGTCCATCGGCGTCGAACCGGCGTGCGCAGCCTGGCCGCGGAACGTGATCTGGTGGCGCTCGACGCCGTAGGTGCCGAGGACGACGCCGAGCGGCAGATCCATGCTCTCGAGCACCGGCCCCTGCTCGATGTGGAGCTCGAGGTAGGCGGCTGCGTTTTCAAGCTGGCTCCGCGCGTCGATGGCGCGGTCGAGATCGACGCCGTGCGCGGCGATTGCGTCGGGCAGCGAGACCCCTTCGGCGTCAGTCAGCTGCCGAAGCTCGTCTTGATCTGCCATCGAGCCCGCGGCCGCGCTCGAGCCGAAGAGCGATCGGCCGAACCGTGCGCCCTCCTCGTCCGCCCAGCTGACGAGCCGCACGGTCACCGGCGGATGACCCTCG
>JBKPQP010000069.1:0-5229 GCA_046734155.1 Actinomycetota bacterium
GGAGAACGACTTCGTCAGCTCGGTCTGGACCTGGTTGTTGACGTTCTTGCCGGAGGCGGCGACTGCGGCTCCCGCGGCAGCCGCGTAGCCGGCCGTCAGGAGGGCGCCGAAGATCGACTGCATGATCGCGCCGCCGAGGTCCCGCTGCAGGTCCGCGGTGCCGGAGGCCATGCCCACGCGCTTGACGGGGACCGAACCCGTGAGGGAGTGGGAAGCCGGGGTGCCGGCGAAGCCGACGCCGATTCCCACGAAGGCGTAGCCGAGCCCCACCTTCCAGTAGTCGATGTTCTCCTTCCAGAGCAGGAGCATCGTCAGGAAGCCCAGCAGGACGAAGACGTAGCCCAAGAGCAGGGTGAAGCGGGCGCCGCGAGCCTCGACCAGCTTGGCGGAGCGCGGCGCGACGAGCACCATGAAGAACACCGCAGGCAGGATCGCCAGCCCGGCGTCGACGGTCGAGTAGCCGAGCACGTTCTGCAGGAACTGCTGCCCGATGTACATGGAGCCCATCAGCGAGCCGAACACGATCAGGCCCGCGCACCCCGCCACCCAGAAGGTCGGGCGGGCGGCCACGTCGAGGTCGTAGAGCGGGTTCGCTGCCCGGCGCTGCCGGATGTAGAAGGCGACCAGGCCGGCCGCGGCGACGGCGAACAGCCCAACGATCAGCGCGGTCTCGTTCGGCACAGCGGCGAAGTTGATCCCGAGGACGAGGGCACCCACGAGCACGATCGAGAGCACGCCGCCGAGGTGGTCGACCGACTCGGTGCTCTCGTTTACGTGGCTCGGTACGAGTACGACCGCCATCGCCAGCGCGATCGCCGCGAGCGGCAGCGTCAGCAAGAAGACCGATCCCCACCAGAAGTGCTCGAGGAGGATCCCCGAGCAGAGCGGCCCGAGCGCCGAGATCCCGCCGCCGATCGCGGCCCACAGCGCGATCGACTTCGTGCGCGCCGGACCCGACCAGAGCGCCGTGATCAGAGCCAGAGTCGTCGGGTACGCCATGCCGGCGGCGAGGCCGCCGAGCACGCGAGCGGCGAACAGGACGTCGATCGACGGCGCCCAGGCGGCGAGGCAGTCGGCGGGAACGGTCAGGATCATCCCGAGGATCAGCAGGAGCTTCCGTCCGTAGCGGTCGCCGACAGCGCCGAAGTACAGGACCGAGGCGGCCAGGCCCAGCGAGTAGCCGACCGCGACCAGGTTGAGCTCGGTCTGCGAGGCGTCGAAGTGCTTCCCGATCGAGGGCAGTGCGACGTTCGCGACGGCGAGGCCGAGGTTGGCGACGGCCGCGACTGCGATCAATGCGCCCAGCACCAAGCCCTGGCGTTGCGGGGCGCTGGAGGGCTCTGTCGACACCGTCTCTCCTTTCCCGATCCTTCGCCGGCTCGCGTTCGTGCCGGCGCCGAGCGCAATCACAGCGCGGAGCGGTCGCCGCGGCATCCTCCGATTGGGATGAGCGGGCTCAGAGCAGCTGCACGAGGCCGTCGAGGGCCAGAATCGCGCCGAAGACGAGCAGCGAGACGCCCGCAAACAAACGCTCGTTTTCGAGCAGCCAGGCTTCGGCGTCGGCCAGCCACGCGCCCACGCGCCCACCGGCGACCCAGTAGAGCGCCGCAGGAGCCCATACGAGGACGGTGGCGAGCGCCACGTAGACGAGCGCCAGCGTGATCTCTTCGGCGGGGCCCAGGTCCGCGCCCGAGATAGTGGCCGCGGCGACGATGCCGATCGTGAGGCGCTTCGGACCGCCGACGCCGAGCAGCGCGCCGGCCGGAAAGGCTGCCTTCGGAGTGATCCGCTCCAGCCGTGCGAGCAATGCCTGCGTCCTGCCGCCGGCGTCCGACGTCGGTGGAGGTGACCTGCGGCGAATCCGGCTGCCCGCGGCGAGGAGCAACGCTCCCAGGGCGAGCTCGAGGGCCGCCGCCGTCGTTCCCGATCCTCCTGGTCCCGGCGCGCTAGCCGAGCCGATCACGAGCACGACCAGCACGACGCCGAGCCCCGCGAGCGCGAACGCGCTCGCGAAGATGGCTCCGTTCAGGCGTGCGCGGTGGCTCCGCAGCACGACTGCGGTCGCCGCGAAGGCCAGCGGGCTTGCCGCGGCGATCAGCCCGTAGAGCACCGTCCGTGCAAGGGCTGCGCCCATGATCAGCGGCTACGCCGGAATCCAGTTGGCCTAGGCGGGAGCGCGCTCGTAGCTGACCCGGCGGCGGAGGTTGCCGTCTTCGGCGGGGTCGAACCAGATCGAGATCAACACCGCGCCACGCTTTGCCGGCGACTCCACTTCCTCTGCGTATTCGAGCGCAATGGCGACGCCACGGTCCCCGATCGCCGCGAGAGCCTCGGCGTTCGCTACTCGCTCGGCAGCGGCGTGGGCCTTTTCCCAGCAGCGAACCTCGGCGTGGAGTTCCTCGCCGTCTTCGCGGCGGATGCGGTAGTCCACTGCCCAGCCGTCCTGTGAGGGCGCCGTGAGGTCGTGTGTCTCGACCACCTCGGCCATGGCCGCCACCGTATCCGAACGGAATGTATGACGTCGGTCGGGCTGAAAGGCCGTTGCGTCGGTGAAGCCCAGGCACAGGTAGCCCGCTCGGGGCGGAGTTCAAGACGCTCTGAAGGCACGTCTCGTCCGGTTCATCCACTTGGGGTGACCAAGTCTCAGGTCGGCGTCCCTACCGTGTTCGGGTGGTGAGCGGTCAGCCCGCCAGCGACGCCTCGCGCCCTCGCGTCCTCGTCCTCGGAGGTGGCTTCGGTGGGATCGGCGCTGCGCAGAAGCTGCGGAAGAGCGACGTCGACGTCGTCCTCGTCGACAAGCACGACTACCACACCTTCCAGCCGCTGCTCTACCAGGTCGCCACGGGACTGCTCGAGCAGCCGGCGGTCGGCCATCCGATCCGCGATCTCTTCCACAAGCAGGACAACATCCGGGTCCACCAGGACGCGGTGACGTCCATTGATCTGGACGCGCGTGAGGTCCGCTTCGGCGAGCTCGAGCCGCTGGGCTACGACTACCTCGTGCTCGCGCTCGGTGCCGAGGTCAACTTCTTCGGCGTTGAAGGTGCTGCTGAGCACGCATTTCCGCTCTACACGCTGTCCGATGCGGTGCGGCTCAAGAACCACGTCCTCGAGCGGTGGGAGGCGGCCGACAGGAAGCCGGAGCTGATCGAGGACGGAGCGCTGAACATGGTCGTCGTCGGCGGTGGGCCGACGGGTGTCGAGACCGCGGGCGCGATGGCCGAGCTCTACAGCGGTGTCTTCCGGAAGGACTACCCGGATGTGTCGCCGGAGCAGGCGCGGCTCGTGCTGGTCGAAGCCTCGCCCGAGATCTTCTCGATGTTCAAAGAGGACATTCGTTCCTACACGACGGAGGCGTTGGAGAAGCGCGGCGTAGAGGTCATGACGGGCGAGGTCGTGGAGGCGATCACGCCCGAGCGGGTCACGCTCAAGTCGGGAACCGTCCTTCCCGCCCACACGCTCGTCTGGGGCGCAGGCTTGCAGGGGAACGAGCTGATCCGCTCACTGGGCCTCGAGCTCGAGCGCGGCAACCGGATAGGCGTCGACGGCGAGCTGCGGATCGCCTCGCATCCGGAGGTGTACGCCGTGGGCGACATCGCCGCGATCACGGACGCCAAGACGCAGCAGGTCCTTCCACAGCTCGGCTCGGTCGCGCTGCAGTCGGGCGAGCACGCGGGTGAGACGATCGTGAACCTCGTCGCGGGCAAGGAGACGAAGCCGTTCAAGTACCGCGACAAGGGCACGATGGCCACGATCGGCAGGGGCGCCGCCGTCGTGCAGATGCTCGGCGGCAGGACGATGAAAGGGAAGGCGGCGCAGATGGCCTGGGGGACGGTCCACCTGGCGCTGCTGCCGACCAACGAGGACCGTGCCAAGGCCGTGGTCGACTGGGCAGGGGCAGGGTTCACGCATCAACGCTCGGGCCGGATCAGGGTCGAGACCTAGGGAGGGAGACGCGGAGATGGCGACTGCAGCACCGGAGATCGAGACGCGCGCGAGCGCGGAGGCGGGCGAGAGCCGACCCACGGACGTCCTGGTCATCTTCGGCATCACCGGCGACCTCGCCAAGGTGATGACCTTTCGCTCTCTCTACCGGCTGGAGCGGCGCGGGCTGCTCGACTGTCCCATCGTCGGCGTCGCCGTGGACGACTGGACCGTCGACCAGCTGAAGGAGCGGGCCAAGACGTCGATCGAGTCGACCGGCGAACAGCTCGATCCCGCGGTGTTCGAGCGTTTCGCGAACCGGCTCTCCTACGTCGAGGGCGACTTCGGCGACGCCGCCACCTACGATCGGGTCGCGAAGGCGATCGAGGGCTCGCAGCAGCCGGTCTTCTACCTCGAGATCCCGCCCTTCCTCTTCGGCCGGGTGGTCAAGGGGCTCTCCGAGGCGGGACTGACCGCCAATGCGCGAGTGGTCGTCGAGAAGCCCTTCGGCCACGACCGCGCCTCCGCCATGGAGCTGGCCGACGAGCTGCACCAGTACATCGACGAGTCCCAGCTCTACCGGATCGACCACTACCTCGGAAAGATGGGCCTCGAGGAGATCCTCTACCTGCGGTTCATGAACTCGATGCTGGAGCCGCTGTGGAACCGCAACCATCTCGAGTCGGTCCAGATCACGATGGCGGAGGACTTCGGCGTCGAGGACCGCGGGCACTTCTACGACCCGGTCGGCGCGCTCCGCGACGTGGTGGTCAACCACCTGATGCAGGTTGTCGCTGCGGCTGCTATGGAGATTCCCTCCCGGCGTGAGGCATCCGCAATCGCCGACGCGGAGGTCAACCTCTTCCGGGCTGTCGTCACTGCCGACCCGGCGCACTACGTGCGCGGCCAGTACGACGGCTACCTGGACATCGACGGCGTTGCGCCCGACTCCACGACGGAGACCTTCGCGGCGCTGCGCCTCGAGATCGAGAACTGGCGCTGGGCCGGCGTGCCCTTCTTCATTCGCACCGGGAAGAAGCTCGCGGCGACGGAGACCGAGCTCAGGCTCGTCTTCAAGCACCCGCCGAACCTCGGCTTTCACCTGCAAGCGCGGCGGCCGGAGCCGAATCAGCTCGTCGTCAGGCTCGACCCGACGACCGGAATCAGGCTGATCGTCGACGCCCACCGTGCCGACGCGGCCGGCGCGGCCGCGATCACGCTGGACATGGAATTCGAAGCGGAGGGCGGCGAAGGGCCGACGCCGTACGAGGTCCTGCTACACGCGGCCATGGTGGGCAACAGAAC
>JBKPQP010000070.1:0-5564 GCA_046734155.1 Actinomycetota bacterium
GGCGTCGGGCCTGCCGACAGCACCGGGAAGTCGTCGGTCAGGTACTGCCCGGGCGGGACACGGTCGGGCGGGCCCTCCTGGCGCCGCCCTCGAAATCCCCGCGAGATGATCGGCATCCCGCGAGGTTACGCTCAACGGCGCGTTACTGCGAGCAGCGTCGGCACCGTTCGGCCGCCCGGTGCCGGCTTCAGCACCGTCACGTAGGCCGTCGTCGGCGAGAGCGCGGTCGTCCAGAGCATCTTCGCCGTCGGCCGTGGGCGGAACGGGCACGGCAGGTGCTCGCCCTGGCGCGTGTGGTGGCGCTCGTGACCCGCGTCCTGTCCCGCGAGCGGGCCGATCTGGTAGAGCACGCGGTCGCGCTTGCCGCGCGCACGGCCGAGCACGAGCTGCTGCGAGCAACGTGTGGAGCGGACGTAGAGGAGCTGGCCGTCGAGCAGCGAGGGGTTGAGGAGCTGGTCGTCACGCGCGTAGCGGAACACCAGCCGTCGTCCGGAGACAACGTTGACGGCTGTGATCCAGCTCGCGTCGCGGCTCGCCCGGTGGAAGACGACGAGGTCGACGCCGAGCGCCGGCCGCCCGAGCGTGGCCGGCTGGGTGACCTTCACGACCGTCGTCCCCGGGCCGGTCTCACTCACCGGGCGGACGTGGATCTCCGTCGGCGTGCGGTAGGCCAGCCAGCTCCGGGAGACGGCGAACTTCTGGACTCCCGGGATCGAATCCTCGAGCACCGGCGCGAGCGTCGTACGGTCGGCCACTGTGACCAGTGGGCCCTTGTGCCAGACGACGAACGTCGCTCCGACGGCGGGGCTGTCGCCGGGAAGCGGCGCCGTCACTCCTTCGCGGCTCAGGAAACCGCCGACACCCGGCTGCTGCCACGCGAGCTCGGTGCCGATCACGCTCGGGTCGCCGCCGGGTGATGCGACCGTCACGGCCGCTTCGACCCGCCCCGCGACGAGCGTGCAAAGCAGCGAGGCCGCCGCCAGCACGCGCAGGAGGCGTAGGCCGTGCGGCCGCTCCGCGAGCACCGTCTCGCCCCCGCGCGCCGCGAGCACCAGTACGGGCAAGGCCCGTCCGGCAGCGAACCCCGCGGCGATCGCGAGCGCGGCGCCGAGGCTGCCGAGGGCGAGGCACAGCACCGGGAGCGCCCAGGCCGCGGTCGCCGGGACGTAGGTCGTCAGGCCGGTGCCCAGCAGCAGGCCGTAGAGGAAGAGCGCCCGCCCGAGCGGCATCGTCCGCCGCCACGGCTCCGGCACCTGCAGGTGGATCTGCGGCCGCACGCGCAGCCCGAGCGCGTCGCTCACGACCGCCGCCGCGCCGATCGCGACGGCGACCACCAGCACGAAGCGGCCGCCGACGACGGCGCCGATGGCCGCCAGCGCCGTGAAGACGGCTGCGGAGCCGAGCGCGAGGCCCCCGGCGAACGCCGCTCCTGCTCTCCCGCGCTGGCGTGCGGCACTCACGGTGCCGACCATGGAGAGGCTTCAGGGCGACCAGGCGCCGGCCAGCCCGACCAGCAGCCCGGTGAGCGCGAGCGCCGCGGTCAGCACTTGATCTTCGTGTCGTAGTACATGACGCAGAAGACCTTCCGCCCGCGGTAGCAGTAGCCGGTCAGCGCGGCATCGCCGTTGATCCGGTTGCGCACGTAGCCGCAGCAGTCGACGAGCTTGCGGATTCGGCCGCCGCAGCAGCGGTACCACGCGCCGTCGATCTGCGGACGGAAGACGAACTCACGGCCTGTGCGCGTGCAGACACGCGTGCGCGGCGCGGGCGGGAGCGGGTTGCCGTCCGGGTCCCGCAGCAGCGCACCCTTGGCGTCGACCGGGCGGCCGAGCTTGTCGACGGGGCGGCCGAGGTCGTCCACCGGCTTGCCGTCGGCGGCCCGGAGCGGAAAGCCCTTCGCGTCGATCCGCGGCAACCCGACAGGATGGGGGCACGAGCCGGTCGTGTAGATGTGGCCGCAGAAGTGGAAGGCCTCGGCCTTCTGGGCCCGCATCGCCTCCAGCACGAAGCCGCCGCCGGCGACGCCGATCAGCAGCCGCCCGGTGCGCGCGAGGAACCCGCGCCGCGAGCTCGTCCCGGCGATGCTGTCGCTAAGCCCCGACTGGCCTTGTCGCATGCGCTAGGAGGCTCTCGAGCTGGTAGAGGGAGTTGAACGTCCCCTTGGCGAGCACCTCGCCGTCCGGGGCGAGCACCACCGCGTACGGGCTGCCCGGGACGGCGAGCGCGGCCCACGCGTCGGCATCGGCTTCCTCGTCGAAGAGCTGGAGCTCGACTCCGGGGTCGTTCGCGAGCAGCCGCAGCGACGGCTCGAGCGCGGCGCACAGCGAGCAGTTCGGCGAGGTGAACGCTGCAACGGAGAGCGGAGCCCGGCCCTCGAAGCGGTCGATCAAGCCGACACGGCCGCCGAGCTCGGGGCCCTCGTGGTCGATCGAGAGCGCCGCCTGCGGTGCGACCGCCAGGCGCAGCTCGCCGAGCTCGCGCGCCAGCGCGAGCAGCGCGACGGCGAGCGCCGCAACCCCGACCAGCGCGACCGCGAGGCCGATCCCGAGCCACGCCTCCGTCGACGGCTTGGTGTCGGGGAGGAGCGGCAGGGCGAGAAAGGCCGCCGCCAGCAGCGCGGTTCGCGCCACGGTGCCCCAGCCCAGGCGTGAGCGGCCGCCGAAGCAGCCGCAGGGTGCCCCAATGCGGCCCCGCGCGATCGCGACGATCTGCGCGAGCGCGAACGCGAACATCAGCGCCGCGGCGGCGAACGCCGCGTCAACGTCGACCGCGACGGCAACCGCGAGCCCCGCCTCGGCCGCGATCGCCGCACCCCAGGCGGCGGCGCGGAGTCGCGCGCTTTCCAGGCCGTACACGCGGAGCGCGTCGCGCGCCGAGGCGCCGGCGCGGGTTTTCCCGGCCGCAGCCACGAGCAGCACGGCCGAGAGCACGAACCGGAGGAGACCCACGAGCGTCAAGCGAGGCGTGAGGATACGCCCTGATGCGGCTGCTCGCCCTGCTCGCCGCCGCCGCGGTTGCCGCAGCGGCGCATCTCGTCGGACACTCGGTTGAAGGCCGCCGGATCGTCGCCCACGAGCTCGGCGATCCTGCCGCCTCGCGCCAGGTTCTGGTCGTCGGCTGCCTTCACGGGAACGAGTGCGCCGGGATCGCCGTTGTGAACCGGCTGCGGCGCCTCGGGCCGCTCGAGGGCGTCGACCTCTGGCTCGTCCCGGACGCGAACCCGGACGGACAGCGGGCCGGAACGCGCGGCAACGCGCACGGCGTCGACCTGAACCGCAACTTCCCGTACCGCTGGCGACGCCTCGGCGGCGCCCTCTACTCGGGCCCGAGGCCGGCCTCTGAGCCGGAGACGCGCGCGCTGATGGGCTTGATCCGACGGCTCCGGCCCGCGGTGACGATCTGGTTCCACCAGCACCTGAACATGGTCGTGCTGACGCGTGGAAACCTCGGCCTGCAGCGCCGCTTCGCGCGATTCGCCGGCCTGCGCACGGGCTACATCCCGGGCCTCACGGGCACCGCGACCGGCTGGTCGAACGCGACCTTCCCCAGGACGACGGCCTTCGTGGTCGAGCTGCCCGCCGGCAGCCTTACCGCGAAGGCAACGGCGCGAATCGCACGCGCCGTACGCATCGTCGCCGCTCCCGCACGCTAGAGGCGGTGCAGCAGGTACGCCTCGACGGGCTCGTCCTTGCCCTTCACCTCCAGCGGCGGCAGGCGCTCGACGACAGCTCCCGCCGAAAGTGCCGCGGAGGTCTCTGCGCCGATCACGACCCCGCCGACCGGCGCCTGCGCCTCGAGCCGCGCTGCGAGGTTGACGGTGTCGCCAACGACGCCGTGCTTGCGGTGGCCGCTCGGGCCGCCGACGAGCCCGGCGAGCGCCTCGCCGCTGTTCACGGCGGCGCGGAAGCGAGGCCACTCGGGATGCGCCTCCGCCAGCTGCGCCGCGGCGGCCTGGAAGGAGAGCGCCGTGTGAGCCGCCCGCGCTGCGTGGTCGGGCTGGTCGCCGTTCTGGTTGAAGATCACCATCACCGCGTCGCCGATGATCTGGTGCACCACGCCGCCCTCGGCTTCGAGCAGCGGCACCAGGCGGCCGTAGTAGCCGTTGAGCATCGCGGCCACGCGCGCCGGCGAGGTCTGCTCCGCATACGAGGTGAAGCCCTGGAGGTCGGCGAACAGGACGCTGACCTCGCGCGTGCCCGCGATGGTCTCGTCGAGGTAGAGCGGGCTGAAGCGCTCCTCGTGCCACTCGGTGCGGGCGCTGATTGCGATGGTCACGAAGGCGACCAGCATCAGCAGGTGCCACTCCCACCACGAGACGCGCCAGTTCCGCGCCCAGGCGATCGTGAACATCGCTTCCGCGAGCAGCGCGAACGCGAGGGCGACGACCAGCACGAACGGCTCGCGTCGGCGGCGATAGAGCCGGTAGTAGCCGATCGCGGCGGCCGCGTAGAGGACGACGCCGATCGCGGCCAGCGTGATCTGCCAGCCGTCCAGCTGCTCGGTTCCCAGCTCGCCGGAGAGCGGCCGGACCTCGACAAGCGAGATCACCGCCCAGATCGCCATCAGCACGAAGAGGCCGACGGTGAGGAGCCAAGCCCAGCTCAGGACGCGCTCGGCCGCGCGCGGTCGCAGCGGCAGGCCAGACGCGGCCGCGAAGACGCCCGCGACCACGAGCCCGACCGGCGTCGCGAGCTCGAAGCCCGCGTTCTTGCCGATCAGCACTCCCGGTGTCGCCAGCGCGTGCAGCCCGAGGAAGCCCGCGGCGGAGACGAAGGCGAGCGAGACGAGAAACAGCCGCGCGTCGCGCCGCCGCCGCGCCGCCACGCCGACCGCGTAACCGAGCGCGACGTTGATCGCCGCCGCCGTGAGCACCAGCCAGAAGTGCGCCGGGTGGTTCTCCCAGCTCTCGTCGACCGCCGGGTGCGCGAGCACCAGCACGAGCACGGCAGCGCCGACGATGAGCACGAACAGCGGCCAGAGGGGGTGCGCGGCGCCGCGGCCTAGCGGTCGATCTGCTTCCACGGCTCGCCGAAGGCGGTGAGCAGGTCGAGGAACGGCACCGCGTCGAACGCCTCGGGCCCGAGCACGCCGGCGCCGCTCCAGCTTCCGTTCGCGAGCAGCTCGAGCGCGACGACCGGGTTCAGCGCGGTCTGTAGCACGACCGCCTGCGAGCCGTAGTCGCGCATCGTCTGCTCGTTGTCGGACACGTGGTAGAGGTAGGTCGCGCGAGGCTGCCCGTCCAGCCCGGTGCCGGTGACGAAGGTGCCCGCGCAGGTCTTGCCGTGCATCCGGTCGCCGAGCGTCGCCGGGTCCGGCAGCGCGGCCGCCACCATGTCTCGCGGCGCGACCTCGACCCCGCGCACGGAGACGGGCTCGGTCGAGTCGAGGCCGAGCTTGTTCAGCGTCTTCAGCACGTCGATGAACTCCTCGCCCAGGCCGTATTTGAAGGTGACCCGCCGGCACTCGACCCAGCGCGGCACGAGCATGACCTCCTCGTGCTCGACGTTCACGCACTCGAGCGGCCCGATCCCTTCCGGGAAGTCGAAGACCTCCGGCTCGCTGAA
>JBKPQP010000071.1:0-10151 GCA_046734155.1 Actinomycetota bacterium
TCGCTGACTACCTGCGGTGTCCCAAGGGTGCCGTCACCGTTGCCGAGGAGAACCGAAACGCCGTTGCCCCCCGCGACGACGTCGGGCAGCTCGTCGCCGTTCAGGTCGGCGGCGAACAGAGCGTTGGGAGCGCCGTTCGTCGCGTAGTCCTGGCCGGGGAGAAACGTCCCCCCATCGGTGCCGAGGAACACCGCCACGGCCGCCCGGGCCGAGCTTGCCGCGACGACGTCGTCGTTCCCGTCGAGATCGAGGTCGGTCGCGATGATCGTCGAGGCCGAGAGCGTGGTCAGCCTCGGCCCGCGGACGAGTGAACTGCCCGCGCTCCTGTAGATCGTGATCCCGCCCCCACCCCCAACCGCGAAATCGTCGGCGCCGTCGTTGTCGAAGTCGGCCACGGCGAGCGCCTGGGGCGCAGCGCCGGTCCCGACGTCGAACGGCGCACCGAAGCTGCCGTCCTGATTGCTCGGCAGCACCGTCAATGTCGGCCCCGCAGCGTTCGCGAGCACGAGGTCATCGCCTCCATCTTGCGTCACGTCGAGAGCGACGACGGCGGTTGGCGCATGGACGAGCGGGATCTCCGCGGGGCGCCCGAACGACGCGGCCGAGGCGAGCGGAACGACAAGCAGCCCGGCCGTGAAGCACACGGCACCGACAACCCTCACGCTTACTTAGACGCCCCGTCTCCGTTTCGGTCAGCACGGCCGAGCAGGACGCACCCGTTGTGGCCGCCGAGTCCCATCGCGTTCGACAGCGCGACGTCGATCTTCGCCTCGCGAGCCTCGTTCGGCACGTAGTCCAGATCGCACTCGGGATCGGGGTGCTCGTAGTTGATCGTGGGCGGGATCGTGCCCTCGTGGATCGCGAGCACACACATCATCGCCTCGATCGCGCCGGCTGCACCGAAGCAGTGGCCGGTGACGGACTTCGTCGAGGAGACGGCCAGCTCGTAAGCGTGGTCTCCGAAGACATCCTTCAGCGCCTTCGTCTCCGCGAGGTCGCCGAGCGGGGTCGAGGTTCCGTGCGCGTTCACGTAGTCGACCTCAGCGGGGTCCACGCGCGCGCGCGCGAGAGCGGACCGCATCATCTCGGCCACGCCGACAAACGCGGGATCCGGCGCGGCCATGTGGTACGCGTCGTTCGAGGCGCCGTAGCCGAGGACTTCGGCGTACACCGTCGCGCCGCGTTCGCGGGCAGCGTCCAGATCCTCGAGGACAAGGACACAGGCGCCCTCGCCCATGACGAACCCGGCCCGCGTGGCGTCGAACGGACGCGAGGCGCGCGGCGGATGCTCCTCCTCGGCGGCGAGGCCGCGCATCGCGCAGAAGCCGGCCAGGATCAGCGGGTGCATGCAGGCCTCGGTGCCGCCGGCAAGGATGACGTCCGCATCGCCGCGGCGGATGATCTCGGCGCCCTCACCGACCGCGTGCGACCCGGTCGCGCAGGCCGAGACCGGCGCGTAGTTCGGGCCGCGCATGCCGAGCGAGATCGCGATCTGGCCGCTCGCCGAGTCGACGAGCACGCTCGGAATGAAATGCGGCGAGACACGGTCGGGCCCGCGCTCGTCGAGGACGTCACTCTGCTCCATGATCCCGAGGAAGCCTCCGATCGCGGAGCCGAAGACGACGCCGGCACGTGCGGGGTCGTAGCCGTTGAGGCCGGAGTCCTCCTTCGCCTCGATCGCCGCCGCGACCGCGAGCAGCACGTTGCGGTCGAGCCGGCGGGCGTCCTTCGACGAGACGACGCCGCTCGGGTCGAAGCCTTTGACCTCGGCGGCAACGCGGACCGGGAAGCCGCTCGCGTCGAACGACTTGATGAAGTCGATCCCGCTCTCGCCCGCGACAGCTGCGCGCCACGTCGAAGGCGCGTCGTTCCCGAGCGGCGTGACGGCCCCCAGTCCGGTGACGGCGACTCTTCTCATTGCGGCTAGCTTAGTGCGCACATGCCCGGCCGAAACGTCCCGTTCCCCCCGATGGAGGCCGAGCTCGTCGCTGAGCTTCCGATCGGCGACTGGCAGTACGAGCCGAAATGGGACGGCTTCCGGGGGATTCTGGAGAACGATGGCGGGGAGCTCGCGCTCTGGTCGCGCAACGAGCGACCCCTGCTCCGCTACTTCCCGGAGCTCGCGCCGCTCGGCGAGCTCCTCCCGCCCCACTCCGCGCTGGACGGCGAGATCGTGATCTCGAAGAAGGGCAAGCTCGACTTCGACTCGATGCAGCTACGGCTGCACCCGGCGGAGAGCCGGATCCGGAAGCTGTCGGCCGAGATCCCGGCGCAGTTCATCGTCTTCGACGTCCTGCTCTGGAAGGGCGAGAAGCTGCACAAGCTGCCGCTCGAGAAGCGGCGCAAAGAGCTCGAGCGCAAGGCGAAGCGCTTTCGGCTCTCGCCCTACACGCGTGATCCCGAGGAGGCGGAGCGCTGGCTCGAGCGGATCGAGGCGGCGGGCCTGGACGGGGTCGTAGCGAAGCGACTCGACTCGCCCTACCGCCCCGGGTCCCGTGAAGCCGTGGCCAAGGTCAAGAAGTACAAGACGGCCGACTGCGTGATCGTCGGCTTCCGGTACAGCGAGAAGGCGAAAGGGCGGATCTCGACGCTGCTCCTCGGGCTGTACGACAAGGACGGCGAGCTCGACTTCGTCGGCCACTGCTCCGGTTTGACGGCCGGGCTGCGCAAGCAGATCGAGGCCGAGCTGCCGAAGCTGGAAATGCCTGGCTTCGTCAGCGACAAGCGCATTCCGGGAGGCCAGAGCCGCTGGACGCAAGGGCGTGAGCTCGACTGGCACCCGGTCCGGCCCGAGCTCGTGTGCGAGGTGCGCTACGACAAGCTGGAGCGGAACCGCTTCCGCCATGGGACGCGCTTCCTTCGTTTCCGTCCGGACAAGGACCCGAAGGACTGCACGTGGCGCGAGGTCAGGCCGCCGCGGCGACGAGGCGACCCGACGGTCGAGTCACTTCTTGGCGCGGCGTGAGGCCGCCTGCTGGGCGGGCCGGCGGGATTGTCGGCCCTGCTCGCTCGTCCAGCGCTGAACGGGGCCGGGGCGACGGCCGCTGTCGATTTTCTTCGGGTCGGCCGGTTCCAAGTCGAGCTTCGAGAAGAGCGGGATCAGGCTGCGCTTGTAGCGCCACATGCCCTTGGTCAGGTCGCCCACCTCGTCGACTCGCTTACCCATGGTCTTCAGCGTGAAGCGCTCCGGCTTCACGGTCGCCACCTCGTCCCAGTCGAGCGGGGCCGAGGCCCGCGCATCGGCAACCGGCCGGATCGAGTACGCCGACGCGATCGTCCGGTCGCGCGAGTTCTGGCCGTAGTCGACGAAGACACCGAGCCGGTCGGCAACCTTCCAGGTCGTCGTCGCGACGCGCTGGTCGTCGATGCGTCGCTCGACCTCCTGCGCCAGCGCCTTCGCCAGCCGCCGCACCTCGGGGAAGCCGAGCTCCGGCTTGATCGGCGCGAGGATGTGCAGCCCCGTTGACCCGGACGTCTTCGGGAAGCTCTTCAAGCCGAGCTCGTCCATCACTTCCTTCACGACCAGCGCGATCTTGCGCACGTGCCGCCACTGTCCTTCGAAGGTCGGATCGAGGTCGATGAGCAGGTAGTCGGGCCGCTCGATGTCGGGCACGCGCGAGTGCCATGTGTGCAGCTCGATGCAACCGAGGTTGGCGACCCACGCGAGCGCTGCCGCGTTGTCGACGATTGCGAACACGGTCGAGTGGCCGCTCGGGAACTCGACGTACTGCTCGTCGACGTAGGGCGGGTGGTTCGCGGGGACGCGCTTCTGGTGGAAGAACTCGTCGGCGACGCCGTTCGGGAATCGCTTCATGTGGAACAGGCGCCGGCGCAAATGGGGCAGCGCGCACGGAGCAAGATCGACGTAGTACTCGACGAGGTCGAGCTTCTTCAGGCCGGGCTTCGGGAAGAAGACCTTGTCCGGATTGGAGATGTTGACCTCGCTGCGCCCGACGCGAAGCTTCATGCCTGGAGTATCCGGAAATCCCCCTTCGGGGGCATGTGTCGAGCCAGCGGCGGGCGCGAGAATGAAGTCGCCGGCTCCCCTCTCGAAGACCGGCAAACATGCGGCGCCCGCCCACGAACTGCGGCTCCACGAAGTTCCGAGGCGGGCGTTGCGCGTTCTGGAGCGGCCGGTCCGAGCGGCTATCCTTGCTGCTCCGGAGAAGTGGCCGAGTGGCTGAAGGCGGCGCCCTGCTAAGGCGTTAGGTGGGGAAATCCCTGCCTCGAGGGTTCGAATCCCTCCTTCTCCGCTCGCTTCCCTGAGCGGCGATCCGCTACGCGGATCGCCTCGCGCGTCTGAGCCCCCTCCTGCCGGCGGGCCGTGCGGCGCAGCACTGTCCCACCGGCATATGGGCACTCAGACGCGCGTCAGGAAACCGAGAGCACCTCGGCTACGCTTGGCTTGCGCGGAGGGGTGGCAGAGCGGTCGAATGCGGCGGTCTCGAAAACCGTTTCGGGCGGTTACGTCCGACGAGGGTTCAAATCCCTCCCCCTCCGCTCTACTATCCGAATTCCGCGTAGGCAAGCGGGATTCAGCGTCTACCTCCTTCGCATCGCTCAGGCGGTCAAGAAGGTCGGACGAAACCCCAAGGTGATTGCTTACGAGCGGGACTTCGGGCCAAGTGCCTCGTACTACGCATGGGACGCGGCAGGGCGTCCCGTGCACGCCATCCGTAAGGCCGCTAGTCAGTGAGGCGTGCCCTTAGGACCCAAATCGTCGAGACGTGGTCTAGTCGTGCGTTGCGCCGGAGAGGTCGATCTCGACGACCGCCAGCTCCGTCCCGAAGTCCAGCTCGTCCGCGATGACCTGGTGCATCGCGCGCTCGGCCAGCTCCCGCGTCGGGAAGAACACGATCACCTCTCCGAGTTCGGTCCCGGCTAGGCGGCGATCAGCAAGGCCGAAGACGATCATGGGTTTCGAACACATGCGAAGCCTTGGAGGCGCACGAGCTTCCGCCAACGCGGGATGAAACGCCGTTTCTTCATTTCGTCTCCTTGCCGTTTGGGAGAGTCGGGAAAGCTCCCGCTCTACACCAGAACCCGGCCGGAATCGAAATCGCGCATTCTCTGCCGCGGCGCGAGGTCTAACGCTGACAGCAGTGTATCCCGGATCGGGACAACGTGTTCAGGCGGCCAGCTTTCGGTCGGCTCAGCTCCCGACCTCGCCCTCGGGGATTCGACCGAAGCGCACGGCCAGCTCGCGCGCCTCGGCCTCGCCGATCTCGGTCAGGTCGGGATCCGGCCCGCTCAACTCGTCCTGGCCGATGAAGAGTTCGAGCAGCGTCGGGTCCTCGATCCAGAGGCCCGTCTTCGGATCGGCGTACTCCAGGATCAAGCCATCGTCGCCGCGCCTGCGCATGAGCGAGTGCCGCTCGCCGTCGACTTCGAGCGTGAAGAACCTTGTTGGCATCGCGCACCCCCCTTCCCTTTCGATGGATAGCCGTCTCGCTGACTGGCCCGCGCTCTGGCCCGCAGAGTCACCAGACCGCACCGTTGACGAGAAAGAGGGGTGTCTCGAAAACCGTTTCGGGCGGTTACGTCCGACGAGGGTTCAAATCCCTCCCCCTCCGCCTCACTCAGCCGAACGCGGCCTGAGCAATCCAGTCCGGGCCTGCGGCGACTCGGCGTAGCGCACTGAGGCTACGACCGGTGCGGGCTCGCTGGCCTAACGGACGGTTCGCACCTGCAAGAAGACCAAGACAGCTACTGCAGCGACCACCCCGAATATCACGCCGAGCACCCAGTGTCCCGTGATCAAGAACACAACAGCCAATAGGACGAGAATGCCCGCGATCAAGGCCGCTCGCCGCAGCATGCGCTGGCGCGTCTGCGCTCGGCCGCCGACGCTCATCGATTGACCTTACCGTTCTCGCTCCGGCTCATGCGACGACTTCCGACCCACTAGCCGCAATATGCTCGGCGGGAGATGGCTCGTCGCACCGTCGGTCCGCGCCGCTCCGACTCGCCTCGGACGCACTTGCGCTCGACACGGATCATCGGCGGCCTCAGTGTGGTCGTGCTTTTCGGGGCGGTCGTCTGGGACCTCATCAACGACGAGTTCTGGTTCCGCCACACCCTTTTCACGGCCCTCGTCGCGAGCTTGATCGTCGTCGCGGTGACCGCGGCGGTGCTCAACGAAGTGCTCGAACGTCGACGGCGAGAGCGCTGGTCCGTGCTCGCGCAGTACGCACTCTTCGACTTGATCCGCACGGCTCGACTCGTGTGGACGGGTCTGCTCGAGCTCGCCGGTCTCGCTCCGGACGAGGAACTCGAGGACGGGGTGCTCGCAGCCGGCTCCGAGGCGGTTCTCGATACGCCACGTCTTGCCGCGGCGATCGACGAAATGCTCGCCAGCGCTGACCGCCGCGAACAACTCCACCGGCTGATCTCCAGGCTGCTCGCTCAGGGCGAAGAGGTGCTCGGACGCTGGGCAAATGTGATGGTCAACTCGGGCACGTACGCGGAGATCGTCGATCGCCACGTCGAGCTCTACAGCCGCCTGTACTGGTGGGGCAGCGTGCTCGACGAATCGGACCCGCTCGAAGAGCACCTGAATCGGCCGAGACTGAGCCGTCTCAGCCCAGCGACCCAAGCGAGCGGGCCGATCGAGGACGAGTGGCTACGGGACAATCTGGTAGCTATTGCGCAGCTCGCGGAGTCGCTCGATCAAAGCTCGTTCGAACTCGCGATGCGGATCGTCCCGTTCGAATGGTGGGCCGCGCAACTGCCTGACCGACCTTCGACGGTTGAGAATGACGGGGCGTAGTGTGGGCTTCACCGCGGCTGCTCGCCGTTACGAGGAGATGACATACCGCCGCTGCGGGGCTAGCGGCCTGAAACTGCCCGCGATCAGCCTCGGCCTCTGGCAGAACTTCGGTCACGAGCGCCCGTTCGAGACGTCCCGCGCAATTCTCCGCCGCGCGTTCGATTCTGGGATCACCCACTTCGACCTGGCAAACAACTACGGGCCGCCCTACGGCTCGGCGGAGCAGGTGTTCGGCGAGGTGCTCCGTCTTGATCTCGCCCCATACCGCGACGAGCTCGTCATTTCGACGAAGGCCGGCTACGACATGTGGCCGGGCCCCTACGGTGAATGGGGCTCCCGCAAGTACCTGCTGGCGAGCCTCGACCAGAGCCTCAGCCGCATGGGGCTCGAGTATGTCGACATCTTCTACTCGCACCGCTTCGATCCCGATACTCCGCTCGAGGAGACGATGGGGGCCCTCGCTACGACGATCAGCCAGGGGAAGGCGCTGTACGTGGGCATCTCGTCGTACTCGGCTGAGAAGACCCGCGAGGCGGAGGCGATCCTCCGCGATCTCGGCGTGCGCCTCCTCATTCACCAGCCGTCTTACTCGCTCCTTAACCGTTGGATCGAGGCCGACCTTCTGGACGTGCTCGGCGACCTCGGCGTCGGCTGCATCTGCTTCTCGCCGCTCGCCCAGGGCGTGCTCACTGATCGCTATCTCGCCGGAATCCCCGAGGGGTCGCGCGCGAGCCAGCCCGGATCGCTGTCGCCGGATCAGCTCAGCGACGAGACGATGGCCAAGGTACGCACCTTGAACGAAATCGCCCAGCTTCGGGGCCAAACACTTGCCCAGCTCGCGCTTGCCTGGACGCTGCGTGACCCGCGCGTGACCTCGACACTGGTCGGGGCGAGCAGCGTCGAGCAGCTCGAGCAGAACCTCGGCGCGCTCCAGACGCTGGACTTCACCGCGGTCGAACTGGAAAAGATAGACCGCTACGCCACCGAGAGCGGCATCAACATCTGGGCAGCGTCGAGCGAGAACTGACGCCGCCCGGGTGCCTTCGGAGACGGGCGGGTCGCTTCCGTCGCATTGCCGCTCCGTCGCGGCATGGCTGACCAGGCTCCGCGAGACCGGCCCGCACCACAGCAGCGCCTCGCGCGGCTTCCGAGAGGTTCGGACGCGCTACCCTCACGCAGCCGGAGAGGTGTCCGAGTGGCCGAAGGAACGCGACTGGAAATCGCGTACCTGCCGAAAGGTGGGTCGAGGGTTCGAATCCCTCCCTCTCCGCTTCCCTGACCGCCGTGCGGCTTCGCCGCCGGCTCGCGCCGCTGCGCGCCTTCCTGCGGGCGGCCCGTGCGGCTCAGCACTGTTCCGCCCGCATACAGGCACGCAGCGGCACGTCAGGAAACCGGAGGCGCTATCCGGAGATGGCCTCTCCGTAGACACGGCATGCGGTTGCTGCGCCTAGCGCGTCGTCCCGCCAGCCATACGACACGGAGACGCCGGTGCCGTTTGCGCGGAAGAACTGCGCCGAGCCGGTGCCGCGGTTCTCGTCGTTGTTCAGGTTCGCGTTCGTCGTTTGCGCGAAGCTGCCAAAGCCGTCGCCGAAGGCGCCCGCACCCTCGCCGAAGCCTCGGTACTCGACCTGGGCCGCCTCACCCGACGTGTTGTTCGCACGCAAGGAGACTGACCCGCCCGGGCAGCCGAGCGTGATCGTGAGCCCGTTCACGTCGAGCACGGTCGCCTGGGCGCCGCCCGGCGCGACGGTCGTCGCGAAGCGCTTGACGGTGTTCCCACCGGCGAGCGCGGCATTGGCCGCGATGTCGGCGCTCTTCGCCGACGGGACCTGAGTCAGGGTTGACTCCACGATCTTGGCCCCGGTCAGCTGGCCGTCCTTGACGGTGCGTGTCGTGACGGCGTTGTTCTGGAGCTTCTGCGGGCCGACGGAGCGCGGGCTCAGCTTGCTCGCGACGACCGCGTTGTTCTGCAGCTGCTTGGTGCCGACGCTGTTTCGCGGCAGCTTGATCGCCGCATAGCTCGTGCCGCCGAGCGCGACGGCGAGAGCGATGCACGCGACGACCATGGCCGGCGACGGCAATCGACGCACGATCTTTCTCATGAGGACCCCTCCTCGGGTTGCTTCGTATGGCGATGCAGGTCCACCCTGCCGTCAGCCGCCCGAAAGGCCCTCGATTTTTACGGTTTCCTTACCGCGGGCTCAGCCCGACTGCAGGAAGGCGACCAGGTCGTTGATCTGCGTCGGCGTCAGGGTCTGCCCGAAGTTCGGGGGCATGATGTTCGGCTGGTACCCCGACGCGATCACCTTGTTCGGGTCGACGACCGACTCCCGGATGAAGGCTGCGTCCTTGCCCTGAAGGGCGGTGTCGAGATCCGGACCGACCGTGCCTGTTGCGTTCGCCGGCTTGAACGTGTGACAGCTCGCGCAGCCCTGGGCGGAGAAGACGATCTTGCCGTTCGGCGCCTTCCCCTCCTGCGCCGCGGGCGGTGGTGGTGGCGGCTGCTGACTCGTCATCCCCGGCTGGTTCGCGCCGGTCTCGGCCGCCGTCTCCTCCGAGGGCTCCGCCCCGAAGACTTCGACCGCGCTCAGCATCGCGACGAAGAAGACGAGCGTCGCGACGATGAACCACCCGAGGTGCCGCCCCGGATACTGCGGCCAGCGCCTCGGGATCACGAGCGCGGAGAGCAGCGCAAAGGCGATGAACGCGGCGGCCGCGAGCGCCAGGCCGACCGCGTGTCCCGTCGAAAGGGCGAGCAGCACGGGGGGAACCTACCAACGTGCCGCAGGCAAGATTGGGCGATGCTCGAGCTCTTTCCGGAAACGGCCGCCGTCGAGAACGGCGAGCTCACCATCGCCGGCCTCGGGGCCTCGCAGCTCGCGGCCGAGTTCGGCACGCCGCTCCTCGTCTACGACGAGTGCACGATGATCGAAGCGGCTCGCGCGTACCGCGCGGCGGCGCCGAATGCATTCATCGCCTACGGCGTGAAGGCGTTTCCGAACGTCGAGGTGCTGCGGCTCCTGGCGGGGGAAGGCCTCGGCGCCGACGTCGCGACTCTCGGCGAACTGACGATCGCCCTCCGGGCGGGGATCCCGGGCGATCGGCTCATCGTCCACGGCAACAACAAGAGCGTCGAGGAGCTCGAGGCAGCCGCGCGCGCCGATGCCTGGCTCGTCGTGCTCGATGCCCTGGACGAAATCGAGCTCGCCGCCGGATCCGGCGTCGAGCGCGTGCTCGTGCGCACCACTCCGGGAGTGGAGGCTGACACGCATCCGGCGATCAAGACCGCGCATCACGGCTCGAAGTTCGGGCTTCCGCCAGAGCAGACGCTCGAGGCGATCGTTCGCGCTCGCGATCTGGGACTGGAGGTCGCAGGCCTGCA
>JBKPQP010000072.1:0-4725 GCA_046734155.1 Actinomycetota bacterium
CCGAAGTACCGCTTGCGCGAGATGTTCCAGTCACCCATGTTGCGCAGCCAGTCGTCCATGCGCTTCGAGTAGTAGTCCGGCGTCCACTGGACGGTCGCGTTCGCGTCGAGCATCGGCTGCCGGATCTCGTCGCAGGCGATGAACCAGTCGTCGACAACGCGGAAGACGAGCGGCGTCCCGCACCGCCAGCAGGTTGGGTAGCGGTGCGTGATCCTGCCGGACTCGAGCAGAAGGTCCCGACGACGCAGATCCTCGATGAGCACGTCGGCGGCCTCGTCCGAGGAGAGCCCTTCGGCCGGCCCGTACCCGGGCAGCATCACGCCTGATTCGTCGATCGGGACGAGCACGGGCAGGTCGTGGACGCGTGAGAGGTCGAAGTCCTCCGAGCCGGCTCCAGGGGCGATGTGCACGATCCCCGTGCCCTCGTCGAGCACGACGTCGTCCCAGGGAATCACGCGGTGGACGATCCCCTCCTGGGCGGGCGCGTCGTCGAACGGCCCCACGTACTCGAGGCCGACGAGGTCTTCGCCCTTGACCGCGCGGTCGTAGTCCTCACCGTCGACCGCCAACCGCCACTCTCCGTCGCGCAGCCCGTACTCCGCGTCCGGCTTGACCGCAGCAGCCACGTTCGCAGGCAGGGTCCACGGCGTCGTCGTCCACACGACCAGCGCCTCGTCCGGGCGCTCCTTCAGCGGGAAGCGCACATACAGCGAGGGGTGCTCGAGCTCCTTGTACTCGCCCGCGAAGAGCTCGTGCTGGGAGATCGACGTCCCGCAGCGCGGGCACCACTCCGTCGAACGGTGCCCCTTGTACAGCCAGCCGCGCTCGTGCACGGCCTTCAGGAAGCCCCAGATGTAGGAGATGTTCGTGTCCGAAAACGTGTGGTAGTCGTTGTCCCAGTCCATCCACATGCCGAGTCGCTTCGACTGTTCCGTGATCACCTCGGCGTACTCGGCCACGCGCTCCTTGCACCGGGCAGCGAACTCCGCGAGCCCGTACCCCTCGATGTCGCGCTTCGCATTCAGGCCGAGTGACTTCTCGACCTCGACCTCGACCCAGAGCCCCTGGCAGTCGAAGCCGTTCTGGTATCGCTGGTCGAACCCCCGAAGCGCCTTGTAGCGCTGGAAGACGTCCTTGAGCGTGCGACCCCAGGCGTGGTGGACGCCCATCGGGTTGTTCGCCGTGATGGGCCCGTCGATGAAGCTCCAACGCTCGCCGCCGCGGTTCTGCTCCCGGAGCTGATCGAAGCTACCCTGCGAGTCCCACCAGGCCAGGATCTCGCGCTCGAGAGCCGCGTGATCCGGAACCGCAGGCAGGGACTGGAACGTCTGGGCCATGGTGTTCGATTCTACGGCCGGCCGGGAAGAGCACAGCCAGCGCGAGCGTTGTTGAAATAGGAAAACCAATCAGGAAAGGAACCTTGGAATGGCAGATGCGGTGACCGAATCGACCTTCGAGCACGAAGTGCTCCAAGCGGACAAGCCCGTCCTCGTCGACTTCTGGGCGGAATGGTGCGGGCCTTGCCACGCGGTCGCCCCGATTCTCGACCGGATCGTCGAAGAGCGCGACGGCGAGCTCAAGCTCGTCAAGGTGAACATCGACGAGGAGCCTGAGATCGCCGAGCGGTACGGGATCGCCTCGATCCCGACGATGGTGCTCTTCAAGGACGGCGAGCCAGCTGCAGCCGCAATCGGTGCGCAACCGAAGGGCGCACTCGAAACCCAGCTCGGGCTCTCGCCGGCCGAGACGAACGGCTCTTCGGGCTAGGCCTCGGCCTCTTCTTTCTCGGGCTTCGGTAGCGGAGACACGGCCCGGCCCGTCGGCTCGTCCACGAGCTTCAGTACGCGCATGCCGTGCGTGAAGACGATCGCGCCGCCGAGCCAGCCGCCGAGCGTGAGCAGCACGAATCCGATCACCGAGAGCACGAGCGGGCCGCCGCCGACCGTGCCGTCGACGTAGTTCGAGTGCCCGGCGCCGGCCGCGATCGCGAAGACGACGGTCGCGCTCAGCATCGCGCTCAGGTGCAAGGTGGCGGTGCGCCAGAGCGGCGTTCCGCTCTCGATGTAGAGCCAGTCCGCGAAGCCAGCGATGGCTGTCGGGACCGTCAGCGCGAGCCCCGTGATGAGCGCCAGCCACCAGGCAGTGGCCGTGTTGTGCTCGCTCACCCCGAGCCTGGAGAGCACGGCCATGAGCGTGGCGAACGTGTACGCGCCGATGGTCGCGTCCGTCAGGGGCGGGTGAATCGGGTGTCCCGGGAGCCCCCGGAACAGGGCCTTCAAGTGCTACCTCCTGGCGTCGACTCCGTCCAGCAACGTCCAGTTACCCCGGAGCGCGGCTTCCGCAACCTGGACCAGGCGGTCGGCGTCCTCGCCGTCGACCAGCTCGCGGCGTGACTCTGCGGCGTGCTCGTGATCGCGCTCGGAGTGCAGCGCGAAGTACGCGGCTCCAGACTCGTCGGAGGCGACGCCGTAGTGATCGGCGAGCCCGTCGAGCTTCGCCTGTGAGACCGCCGGCTGGCCGGCCTCGATCGCGTACATGACCGCCAGGGCCTCACGGCGGTTCTGCGGGGCGGTCCAGGCCCCGACGCACTCGGCGGTCTCGGCGCTCGGCTCCCGGTCGGTACTCGCGTCGAAGGCAGCGGCAAACTCGTCCCACAGCCGGACGTGCTCAGCCTCCTCGCGCGCGTGCTCCTCGTTGCCGGTCTTCACGGCAGTGTCAGCGAGCGCGACGACAGCGTGCCGGTACTCGCCGGCGTAGTGCGCCAGCTCGTTGCGGGTCAACTCGCCGCAGTTCCAGCGCTTGTAGAAAGGATGCTCGAGCACGTTCCAGCGTTCGCGGGCGGCGTCGATCCTCTCGATGAGTTTCACGAAGGCTCCTTTCAGGGGATGGAGGTCGATGCTAACGCGATGGGCGGCTTCCTCGTCATCAACCCGCGCTCCGGGCAGGGCTCGAACATCGGCGTGCTCCAGGACGCGGCGACGCGGCTCGGCATCGAGACGTACGTTCTCGGCCCCGGCGAGGACGCTGCCGAGGTCGCGCGCGGGGCGCCCCAGACGCTCTTGGGCATGGCTGGGGGCGATGGGTCTCTGTCCGCGGTCGCGGACGTCGCGGTCGAGCGGGCGGTCCCGTTCGTCGCGGTTCCATTCGGCACCTTCAACCACTTCGCCCGCGACCTCGGGATCGATCGCAACGACCCTGCCGAGGCGCTGCGGGCCTTCTCGGGCCGCGAACGGACGATCGACGTCGCGCGCGTGAACAGCCGTCTTTTCCTGAACAACGTCTCGCTGGGGCTGTACGCGCGGCTCGTCCACCGGCGGCAAGGGCGAGGGAAAGCCGCACTGCTGAACGCCCTTGGACTGCTCGCTCGCCACCCGGGCGGCCTCGGGGTGACCGTCGACGGCAATCGGGCTCATGCGCGCGTCCTGGTCGTTTCGAACAACTACTACGACCTCGAACTGTTCTCCGTCGGCGAGCGAAAGCGCCTCGACGAAGGCCTCCTCTATCTCTACGTCGCGCACGGGTTGCTGCCGAACACATGGGAGGAGAAGGCCGGCCGGCGGTTCGTGCTCGATGCACGCGGCGGCTCCCTCGAAGCGGCGATCGACGGCGAGCCCACGACGCTCGAGACTCCAATCCGGTTCGAGAGCGAGCCTGCGGCGCTACGTGTTCTGCTCCCGGATGACGGCTAGCACCTCGCGGGTGTGCGGAAAGGCGAGGTCGTCGTCCGAGACGTCGTCCGTCGCGAACCAACGGAGCTCAGCGACATCGTCGTGCGGCTCTGGGTCGCCGTCGTCTATGCGTGCCGTCCAGTAGAGGTTGAGCGTCGTCGAGGCCGAGCCGTCGCCGCCGTACTTGTCGATCCAGACTCCGATGAAGTCGATCGGCTCGATCTCGACGCCCGCTTCCTCGCGAAGCTCGCGTCGCAGGCAGTCGAGCGGATGCTCCTCTTCCTCGAGGAACCCGCCTGGCAAATCCCACTTGCCTGCGAACGGCTCGATACCGCGCCGGGAGAGCAGGACGCGCCCATCGTCATCGAGGCAGACGGCGCTCGCCGTCGGCTTCGAGCTGGCGTAGACGCGAAAGCCGCATGCACCGCACTCGACCATCCCGCCGCCGGGCTCGACCTCGGCTCCGCAACGCGGGCAGTGCTTCCACTGATCGAGCTCGCCCACGTCCGCAACAATAGGGCCGTGCCACGCCACGCGACAGCGACGGTCACCGAGCTCGCGCGCATCGGCCTGTTCCAGGAGCTCTCCGGTGAGGTCCTGAACAAGCTCGCGCACAACATGCGGCGCGCGGACGTCGCGGCGGGCGACCCGATCGTGCTCGAGGGCGAGGAGGGGGACCACTTCTACGTGATCCTGCGCGGGCTCTGTGCGGTGAGCAACCAGGGCGGCCTCGGGCCGCGTCGGATGCTTCGGCCGGGCGACTACTTCGGCGAGGTCGCGCTGACGATGCACGTCCCGCGCACGGCGTCGGTCACTGCCCTCGTCCCGACCACGCTCGCGAGCTGCGACAAGGCGACGTTCGACGAGTTCGTCCGCCCTCTGTTCGCCGACGACGAGCTGGCACCGTCCGGGGGTTCAGCCGAGGACGTGTAAGGCCGATGGCGAAAGCGGGATCGCCCAGTGTCTTCCGCACGCAGAATTCCGGTGTATCGGGGCCACTTCGGCCTTGCCCAGGCCGAGCGCCTGCTCTGGCGTGCCGGCTTCGGCCCGCGGCCCG
>JBKPQP010000073.1:0-20200 GCA_046734155.1 Actinomycetota bacterium
CACGCTCCACGTCGGCGACCCGATCGTCGCCGGCGACGCGTGGGGCAAGGTGCGCGCACTCCATACGTACCGGGGCGAGAAGGTCGACGAGGCGCATCCGGGTGACCCGATCGAGATCATCGGCTTCGACCAGCCGCCGGCGGCGGGCGACCACGGGCGCGTCGTGGAGAATGACCGCCAGGCGCGACACCTCGCGCAGCTCCGCGGCGAGCGCGTGCGGCGCGAGCAGCTGGCGCAGCGCAGGCCGTCCGGAGTCTCGCTGGACACGCTCTTCTCACAGATGCAGGAGGGTGCCGTCCAGGACCTGAACCTCGTGATCAAGGCCGACGTGGACGGCTCGGTCGAGGCTGCCGTGTCGGAGCTCCAGAAGATCCAGCACCCCGAGGTGCGCGTGAACGTCATTCACACGGGCGTCGGCGGCATCTCCGAGAACGACGTCATGCTCGCGACCGCATCGAACGCGATGATCGTCGGCTTCAACGTCCGCCCGAGCGCTGCGGCACGCGCTCTGGCCGAGCGCGAGGGCGTCGAGATCCGCACGTACAACGTCATCTACCGGCTGACCGAGGACATCGAGCAGGCGCTCGTCGGCATGCTGAAGCCGGTCACGACCGAGGAGACCCTCGGCGAGGCGGAGGTGCGGCAGCTGTTCCGGGTCTCGCGACTCGGGACGATCGCCGGCTCGTACGTCACGAGCGGCGTCGTCCGCCGGAACGCGAAGGTGCGCGTCGTCCGCGACGGGACCGTCATCTACGACACCACGATCTCGCAGCTCAAGCGCTTCAAGGACGACGTCCGCGAGGTGGAGGAGGGGTTCGAGTGCGGCATCCTCCTCGACGGCTTCAACGACGTGAAGGAAGGCGACGTGCTCGAGGTCTACGAGGTCCGCGAGGTGGAGCGCACCGACCTGAACGCTCCGGCCCCGGCTCCCGCAGCAACCTGAGCACCGGCTTCGTCGGGATCCTCACCGTCGAGCTTCATTTCCCGGAGGCGGGGTCGCTGAAGGGTAAGCGCAAGCACGTGAAGTCGGCGAAGGCCCAGCTCCAGAACCGCTTCGGCGCTTCGGTGGCGGAAGTCGACCATCACGAGAAGTGGCAGCGAGCGAAGCTCACGATCGCGTGCGTGGCGCGCGAGCACGGGGATGCGCAGCGGTTGCTCGAGGAGGCGGTCAGGTATCTGAACGGTCAGGAGTACGAGCTCGTGTCGGCGGAGAAGCAGGTGATGAGGCCCGATGACTGAGCGGATGCGGCGCGTGAACGAGGCGATTCGCGAGGCGCTCGCGGAGGCGCTCGGTGACCTCAAGGATCCGCGGATCGGGTTCGTGACAGTGACCGGGGTCGAAACCTCGCCCGATCTCCGGCAGGCAAAAGTCTTCGTCAGCGTGCTCGGCAGCGAGCGCAAGCGGCAGCAGTCGCTCGAAGGACTGCAATCGGCGCACGGAGTCCTGCAGTCCGTCCTTGCGAGCGAGCTGAGAATGAAGCGGACTCCCCAGCTGACCTTCCAATACGATCCCACGGTCGCGGAAGGGGTCCGCATGAGTCAGTTGATCGATGAGCTCGCCCCAGACGACAACAGCGAATGATCTGAAGGCGGTCGCGGAGGCGATCCGCTCAAACGACCGCTTCCTCGTCACGACGCATGAGAACCCCGACGGAGATGCGCTCGGGTCCCTTCTGGCGATGACGTTGGCGCTCGAGGCGCTCGGCAAGGATGCGGTCATGTACCTCGCCGGCGAGGCGCCGCTCCCGCGCGAGTACGCGTGGATGCCGCTCGACGATCTGCAGCGCAAGGTGCCCGACGATGCTGCAACTCGCGTTTTGCTCGCGCTCGACTGCGCGAACGAAAGCCGCCTGGGGCCCGACCCGGAGGTGCTGCACAGCGCGCCGCTCGTCGTCAACGTCGACCACCACCACGACAACACGCGCTTCGGCGCCGTCAACCTCGTCGTCGCCGATGCATCGTCGACCGGAGAGATCGTGCGCGACCTGCTTGCCGACCTCGACGTCGAGCTGACGCCGGACATCGCCGAGGCGCTCTACATCGCGATCGTCACCGACACCGGCCGCTTCCAGTACACGAACACGACGCCCAAGGCACTACGCCTCGCAGCCGAGCTCGTCGAGGCCGGAGCGGATGTGCACAAGATCTTCCAAGGCGTCTACGAGAGCGTGCAGTTCGCAAAGCTGAAGCTCCTGGCGCGGGCGCTCGAGCGGGCCGAGATCTACGAGGGCGGACGCCTCGTCATCTCGTACCTCTTGCGCGGCGACTTCGCAGAGGTGGGCGCGGCCGAGCCGTACTCGGAAGGGATCATCGACTACCTGCGCGCAGTCGAGGGCGCGGACATGGCGGCTCTCATCCGTGAGCCTCCACGTGGCGACGCGCCCGCTCGTCGCGTGAGTCTTCGAGCCTCGGCCGACGAGCTCGACGTCTCGAAGATCGCGCGCGCGTCGGGAGCGGGCGGCGGGCACCGCCAGGCGGCCGGGTTCTCGAGCAACGACTCGATCGAAGAGATCACCGAGTTCATCCGCCGCGAGTTCGCAGCCGCTCGCAATGGCACGTAAAGGCGCCGCGACGCCTGCGGGGCTCGTCCTCTACGACAAGCCTGCAGGCCCCACGTCGTTCGGGATCGTTCGCCAGCTCCGGGAGCAGACCGGTGCTCGGGCCGGTCACGCGGGGACGCTCGATCCGTTCGCGACCGGGCTCCTGCTCGTCCTCCTCGGAAGCTTCACGAAGGAGGCGCAGCGGTTCGTCGGCCTCGAGAAGAGCTACGAGACGGCGGTCGACCTGTCGCGGACGACGGCGACGGGCGACCCCGAAGGCGACGTCGTCGACGAGCGCGAGGCGCCGTCCCTGCTCGACCTCGACGCACAGCTCGACGCGCTTCGCGGCGAGGTCGACCTGAAGATCCCCGCGGCGTCCGCGGTCAAGATCGGCGGCGAGCGCGCGTACAAGCTTCACCGTCGCGGGGTCGCGGTCGAGATGCCGACGCGCCGGACGACGGTCTACGAGCTAGAGCTCGAAGAGTACGAGGAGCCGGTCGCGCGACTGACGATGCGCCTGAGCTCGGGCGGCTACGTGCGCGCAATCGCAGAAGCGCTCGGCGGCCACTGCATCACGCTCCGCCGGACGCGCGTCGGTCCATTCGACGTCGCGGATGCTGATCCCGAGCGGATCATCGAGCCTGCCGAGGCGCTGGCCGCGCTCGCATGAACGTCGCAGGCAGCCCCGGCGAGCTCGGCGTCGGCCCGCGGGCAGTGGCGCTCGGGACCTTCGACGGCGTCCATCTCGGGCACCGTCGCGTGATCGAGACGCTGCTCGAAGCCGGGCCGACGCCGACCGTCGTCACGTTCGACCCGCACCCGCGCACTGCGCTCGGGAACCGCGTCGACCTGCTGATGCCGCTCGAGCGCCGGCTCGAGCTGCTGGACGAGCTCGGAGTGGAGGCGACACTCGTCGTCGGGTTCACGCTGGAGGTCGCCCGGCTGGCACCGCACGAGTTCGCCGACGAGTTCCTGCGGCCGCTCGGCGCCGAGACCGTCGTCGCGGGCGAGGACTTTCGCTTCGGGCGCGCTCGCCAAGGAGACCTGGCCGTCCTCGAGCGCCTCGGTTTCGCCACGAAGCCGGTCCCGATGCTCGAGAACGTCTCCTCGACGCGCATCCGGGAGCTCGTCCGCGAAGGTGACGTCCGCGGCGCAGCGGCCCTTCTCGGCCGTCCGGTCGAGGTCGAAGGCGTCGTCGTCACCGGAGACGCGCGAGGCGGGACGCTTGGGTTCCCGACGGCGAACCTCGACGTTCGCCCGGAGCTGCTCGTCCCGCTGAACGGCATCTACGCAGGCGCAATCGGCGACAGGCGCGCGGCCGTTTCGATCGGGACGAACCCGCACTACGGCGGCAGCGAGCGCCGCGTCGAGGCGTTTCTCCTCGACTTCGAAGGCGATCTCTACGGAAAGCGGCTGATCGTCGAGCTCTGGAAGCGGCTCCGGGACGAGCAGTCCTTCGAAAGCGAGCAGGCGCTGATCGACCAGATCGCCCGGGACGTCGAGCGCACCCGCGCGGCCACGCCGCCCTGACTCAGAGGATCCGGGCCGCGCCGCTCCTGCGGGGGTCCGCGGCGGCGCTGTCCCGCGTGACCACGCTCACGCCGCCGAAGAAATGGTGCTTCGAGTCCCACTTCCGAACGTCGAAGCCCGCAGACTCAATCGCCGCAACAGTTTCCGGTCCGTACCCGGGCTCCAGATGGACGAGCGTGCCGGCCGGGTGGACGCGCGATCGGTCGACCGCGGCCTGCGGCTCGAGACCTTCGTCGAGGATCCCCGCGACGACCTCGAGCAGTGCGCTGCGCAGCCTCGTGCCCCCGGCCGCGCCGGCCGCGAGCACGACGCCGTCCGCGTCGAGCGCGAGCGTCGGAGCCATCATGCTCGCCATGCGGTCGCCGGGCCCGAGCTCCTCCGTGAAGAGGTCGGCCTCCCCGAGCATGCTGTTCAGGTGCAGGTCCAGCCCGGGCACGAAGTCGCCGGAGCCGAGGCCGAGGCTCGTCGTGAGGACGCACGCATTGCCCTGCTCGTCGATCGCGGAGACGTTCGTCGTCCCGTTCTCTGCCGGCACCTCGTCGAGGAGAGCGCCGACGAGCGCGAGCGCCCGCTCCGGCTCCTCGAGCCCGCGTAGCTCGGGCAGCCGCTCCACGGCGGCAGGGAAGCTGGACAGTCCCGCCCGGGTGCACAGCTCGTAGCCCCGGAACTCGAGGTCCACGGGATCGCTCCACACGGCCGTGTACGACGTGAGGTCTTCGGCTGTCACGAGCCCGCCACGCTCATCCATCAGGGCGAGCAGCTCGCGGCCAATCGTCCCCTCGTACGCGCCTCGCGGCCCGTCCTCGGCCAGGGATTCGAGCGCGGCAACGAGCCCGGGCTGGCGCAGAAGGTCGCCCTCGTCGAGGAGCGCGCCTCCGGGCGAGTAGATCTCGGCGCCTTCGTGCATGGTCATCACCGGGGCGAGCATCCGCAGGCAGGAGGCGTGGGCCGCGGGCATCGGGACAGCTTCCCGGGCGAGTGACAGAGCGGGCTCCACGAGCCGCGGCCACGGGAGCCTTCCGTGCTCGTTCCAGAGCGCGTCGAGGCCGGCAGGCACCCCCGGCACACCGCACGAGCCGATTCCCACCGCGTAGTGCACGAGCTCCGTCCCGAACGGCACATCCAGCTCCAGGAGCTCCACCTGGCGCGGCTCGGCGCCGAGGCCGGGGACAGCGACGAAGCAGTCGAGATTCCGTCCGCGGCCCGTTGCCGCATCGAAGTAGATCCCGTGGCCGCCGCCGAGCAGGCCCGTCATCACCGTCTCGGCGACGCACGAAGCGAGCGTCGCCGAGACGACCGCGTCTGCCGCGCTTCCGCCTTCCTCGAGGATCTCCGCAGCGGCGACCGCGGTGGCCGGGTGCCCGGCGGCGACGGCGGCTTTCATGCGCGCAGGGTAATCCCCAAGGAAATGGGGCCGCCTGCGGCAACGGCCCCGCACTGGTACCTACCCAGGTATCGGCAAAGTGAGCCTATCCTGGGTGCGTGCGCCCAGCGGTCGTTCCTGCGGTCTTCCTCGTCCTGCTCACGTCAGCCGGCTGCGGCGGCACCAAGAAAGTCGTCACGGGGTGTCCGCCGCCTCCTTCGACCGCCTCGGCGGGAGCCGCCCGGATCTCTGCGCGAGCCGAAGGCAAGGGGTACTCGAAACTCGTCGTGATCCGCGCCACGGAGAAGGCCAACGGGTCTCCCGTCCACGGCGGGAAGGTGAGCATCCGCGCCGAGATGGCGTGTCCCCACTTCATGCCGATGTACACGAAGAAGTTGCAGGAGACGTCGACCGGCATCTACAAGGCGGGGTACTCGCTCGTGATGCCCGGCAAGTGGACGTTCTACATCACGCTCAGGGACAAGAACGGCGACGCCACGACGTCCGCATTGCCCGTGACGGTGAAGCTCGGCGGCTAGTTGCTACCCTAGGAGCCGACCGCAATCTCGGCCGTGCGCGGTGCTTCCCGCGGCGAGCTTGGATTGCGGAATACGCACATAAGGAGACGGATTGACTCTCACCAAGGAAGCAAAGCTGGAAATCATCGGGCGCCACGGGCGCTCGCAGACCGACACGGGCTCGCCCCAGGTCCAGATCGCGCTCCTCACACAGCGCATCAACGAGCTCACGGAGCACCTCCGAGCGCATCCGAAGGACCACTACTCGCGGCGCGGCCTGCTCAAGCTGGTCGGGCGCCGCAGGCGATTTTTGAACTACCTCCAACGCAAGGACGTGGAGGCGTACCGAGAACTGATCAAGGAGCTGGGCCTCAGGCGATAGCTCCGTAAGAGGAGAGTCGGAGTTTGAGCGAGCCTCGCGGTGACGCGGCGCTGGTTCAAACCTCGGCTCTCCACGAAGAAGTGGAGGCATAGATGAGCACAATGACCGAGAGCCTCGCCACGGTCGCCGTGACCGTGGGCGAGCAAGAGATCACCTTCGAGACGGGCAAGCTCGCCAAGCAGGCGGACGGCGCCGTCATCGTCCGCTCCGGCGAGACGATGGTCCTCGCGACCGCGCAGGGGAAGATGGAGGGCCGCGAAGGCGCGGACTTCTTCCCGCTGACGGTCGACGTCGAGGAGCGCATGTACGCCGCGGGCAAGATCCCCGGCGGGTTCTTCAAGCGCGAGGGACGTCCCACCGAGCGGGCAATCCTCACGGCCCGTATGATCGACCGCCCGATCCGGCCGCTCTGGCCGAAGGGCTACAAGAACGAGGTGCACGTGGTCGCGACGACGCTGTCCGCCGACCTCGTGACCGCGCACGACATCCTCTGCATCAACGGCGCCTCAGCGGCGCTGATGGTCTCGCCGCTGCCCTTCCTGGGCCCGGTGGGCGCAGTCCGGATCGGACGGGTCGACGGCGAGCTCGTCGTCAACCCGACGCTGCCCGTTGTCGAGGAGCAGAGCACGCTCGACCTGATCGTCGTCGGCACGAAGGAGGCGTTGACGATGATCGAGGCCGGCGCCGACGAGATCCCCGAGGACGAGATCCTCGAGGCCTTCGAGGTGGCCCACGGCGAGATCGTGAAGATCTGTGATGCGCAGGAGGAGCTCCGCGCACGGGCCGGGAAGCCGAAGTACCTCGACCCCGAGCTCACGGCCGAGCTCGAGTCCGAGCATTCCGCCCGCATCCGTGAGCGCATCGGGGCCGAGGGCCTGCGCGAGGCGGGCGCGGTCGTCGAGGAGCTGACCGACGAGCTGGCGCCGACGCTGACCATGGACTCGGGGGAGGAGGACATCCTGCGCCAGATCCAGGTCCGGTCGTCCCTCGACATGGTTCTGGAGAAGGTTCGCCTCGGCGTCGTCGAGGGCCACGTCCGCGAACAGTTCGAGGACGATCTGCGCGCGCTGACCGAGGCGGAGCAGGACTCGAAGGAGCTCAAGTCGGCGAAGCGCCAGCTGCTCTTCGACCGGATCATCGAGACTGTCGAGCTTCCGTTCCCGGTCGGTCCCGCGACCGTCGAGGGCGAGGCGCCCGCCGTCAAGGACTCGCTGACGAAGCAGTTCGTCAAGAAGGCGGCGGAGTCGATCTACAAGCAGCTCGTCCGACAGAAGATCGCGGTCGACAAGCGTCGCCCGGACGGCCGCGGGGCGGAAGACGTCCGCGAGGTCACCTGCGAGGTCGGCGTCGCACCACGGACGCACGGCTCGGCGCTCTTCACGCGCGGCCAGACGCAGATCATGTCGCTCCTCACCCTCGGCACCGCCAAGGAGGGCCAGCGGATCGACGACCTCTCGCTGGAGACGGACCGCCGGTACATGCACCACTACAACTTCCCGCCCTACTCGGTCGGCGAGACCGGGTTCATGCGGGGCCCGAAGCGGCGCGACATCGGCCACGGAGCGCTGGCTCAGCGGGCGCTCGAGCCGATGATCCCGTCGCTCGAGGAGTTCCCCTACACGATCCGGATCGTGTCCGAAACGCTCGAGTCGAACGGCTCGTCGTCGATGGGCTCGGTCTGCGGGTCGACGCTCTCGCTGATGGATGCGGGCGTCCCGATCAAGGCCCCGGTCGGCGGAATCGCCATGGGCCTCGTCAAGGAGGGCGACGACTACGTGATCCTGACCGACATCCAGGGCGCCGAGGACCACCTCGGCGACATGGACTTCAAGGTAGCCGGCTCGCGCAACGGGATCACGGCGCTCCAGATGGACATCAAGATCACCGGCGTCACCCAGGAGATCATGCGGAACGCGCTCGAGCAGGCGAAGCAGGCCCGCGGGTTCATCCTCGACAAGATGGCCGAGGCGATCCCGGAGACCCGTACCGAGCTCGCCGAGCACGCGCCGCGGATCTCCACGGTCAAGATCGACCCGGAGCAGATCGGCATGGTCATCGGGAAGGGCGGCGAGACGATCCGCTCGCTCGAGGCCGACTATGAGGTGCAGATCGACATCGAGGAAGACGGGACGATCCTCATCTACGCGACGGACGGCGTGAAGGCCAGAGGCGCGATCGAGGCGATCGAGTCGATCACGAAGGAGCCCGAGGTGGGGGACACCTACACGGGCAGGGTCGTGAAGACGACCGACTTCGGCGCCTTCGTCGAGCTGAAGAAGGGAACGGACGGGCTTCTGCACGTGTCGAACGTCGGGCCTGGCCGGGTCGGGCACATCGAGGATGTGATCTCACGCGGCGACACGCTCGACGTGGTCGTCCAGGAGGTCGACAAGGAGCGCGGCCGGATCGGGCTCAAGCTCGTCGCGAAGCACGAGAACGGGTCGCTCGTCCAGCCCGACGAGTTGATCGAGCGGGCCAAGGACGCGCCTCCCCGCGAGCGTTCGGAGCGTCCTCCGCGGCGCGACGGCGGCAGCGGGCGCGGCCGGGGCCGCGGAGCGCGCCGGGACGGCTAGAACTACGATCAGCAGGTGGTGCCGCTCGTCGAGCTACGGGCGTACTTCCTGCTGATCCAGCCCGTTCGCCTCGTGCTCGGGCTCCTGGGGCTGGCCGCGGCGCGCGCCCTGGGCGTCTCCGCACAGGCGTCGATCTGGCTGTTCGGGCTGGGCGCGGTGCTGTTCGGGCTGGGGATGCTGACGACCCGCAGGCGCGGAGCGTTCTTCGAGCGCGCAGGGAGCGCGACGGAGATCGACGGCGCGCGTGTGGTCGAGAGCCGGCTCCGGACGCTCGCGCGGTCCGCGTATCCGAGCACGCTCGCCGTCTCGGTGCTGACGGCGATCGCGCTGCCGATCAACGCGAGCCTGGCCGCCCTGCTCGCAGGGATCCTCGGCGGGATGGCGGTCGTCGGAGGCATCTTCGGCTACGAGCTCGTCCAGTGGGAGCAGCGTCGCCGCGTGCGGCTCTTCGCCTTGCCCGGCCACGGCCGCGAGCTCTACGTGCGTTCCGCGGGCTAGCAACTACGATCCGCCAATGCAGAAGTACGTCCTGAGCGAGCTCGATTCCGGCCAGCGCGTGATCACGGAGCGGCTCCCGAGCGTGCGGTCGGTCGCCCTCGGGTTCTGGATCGGCGCCGGCTCGCGTGACGAGACGCCCTCCAAGGCCGGCATCTCGCACTTCATCGAGCACCTGCTCTTCAAGGGCACGCGCTCCTACTCGGCGCAGGACATCGCCGAGATCTTCGACGCGCTCGGCGGCGAGCTGAACGCGGCCACCTCGCGCGAGCACACCCTCGTCTACGTGAGGGTCGCGGACCGCCACCTCGAGCAGGCACTCGACGTGATGAGCGACATGGTCTACGCGCCGCTTTTCGCCGACCTCGACTCCGAGCGCGAGGTCGTGCTCGAGGAGATCGCCATGTACGAGGACACGCCGCACGAGCTCGTCCACGACCTGATGAGCGAGGCGGTGTTCGGCGACCATCCGCTCGGCCGACCCGTGATCGGGACCGCAGACGTCATCTCGTCGGTCGGCCGGCGTGCGCTGACGACGTACCACCAGACGATGTACCAGGGAGGGAACGTCGTGGTCGCCGCCGCCGGAAACCTGAAGCACGACGACCTAGTCGCGCGCCTCCAGAAGGCTGAGCGAAAGCAGGCGAAGGCTCCCGGCAAAGGCCCGCGGCTGCGCAGCCCGCTCGTGCGGGCGCCGCGGCCGAGCGTCCGCTTCCAGCGCAAACGCACCGAGCAGTTCCATGTGTGCATCGGCGCTCCCGGCATCGCCCGCTCCGACCGGCGCCGCTTCGCGGCATCTCTCCTCGACGCGCTCCTCGGAGGATCAGCCTCGTCCCGCCTCTTCCAGGAGATCCGCGAGAAACGCGGCATGGCGTACTCCGTCTACACGTTCGCGTCGCAGTACACGGATAGCGGGCTGATCGGCTTCTACGTTGGAACCCGACCGGAGAACCTCGCCGACTGCCTCGAGATCGCGAACGAGCAGATCGTCGAGGTCGTCGAGGGCCGGCTGCGCAACGGCGAGCTCGAGCGGGCCAAGGAGAACCTCAAGGGGCGGATCCTGCTCTCGATGGAATCGACGTCGAACCGGATGAGCCGGCTGGGAAAGTCGCTGGTCTCGGACACCGAGCTGCTGTCAATCGACCGGATCGCGGCCGAGATCGACGCGGTCACGCCGGACGCCGTCTCGGAGCTGGCAAGGGTGCTGCTCGCACCGGAACGGCTCTCGGCCTCGGGCATCGGGCCGAGCGAGGAGCGGTTCCGGGACGCCTTGCGGCGGATGACGCCCGAGCTGCCCGCACGCGCGGCGGCGTGAGGGTCAAGCTCTTCGGAGCCGGAGGGAAAGTGGGCTCCGTGCTGGGGCCGGCACTGGTCGAAGCGGGACATGAGCTCGTCGAGCTCGACACGGCCGAGGCGATGGTCGACTTCACGGCGCCGGACGTCGTTGTCCGCAACGTCGAGCGCGCGCTCGAGGCCGGTGTCCCGTGTGTGGTCGGGACCTCCGGCTGGGACACCGGCGAAGTGGAGGCGAAGGCGCTCGAGGCCGGGCTCCCAGTCTTCTACGCGCCGAACTTCGCGATCGGAGCCGTGCTGATGATGCGCTTCGCGGCTGAGGCGTCGAAGCACATCCCGCGGGCCGAGATCGTCGAGCTGCACCACGAGACGAAGGTCGACGCGCCGTCGGGCACCGCCAAGGCCACGGCGGAGTCGATGGGCGGCGGCGTGCCCATCCACTCGGTGCGGCTCCCGGGCATCGTCGCGCACCAGGAGGTGCTCCTCGCCGACACGGGCCAGCTCCTGACCGTCCGCCATGACGCGTTCTCGCGCGAGGCGTACGTGCCAGGAGTCCTGCTCGCCCTCGAGCGCTTGAAGGATCTCGCTCCCGGGCTGACAATTGGGCTCGAGAGCCTGCTATGAGCCCCGTGCGAGCCGCTCTGATCCTGTGCAGCGTCCTGGCGCTGTCGGCGTGTGGATCATCGTCGAAGAGTTCGCAACCGGCGGAAACGCAACCCGCCGACACGCAGCCCTCGATAAGCGTCCCGCCGGAGATCGAGGCGATCGACGAGCCCGCTCCGGACGCCGGTTTCAAGATGCCGCCGGACGATGTGGGCTCCTCGAGCACGTTGTGCTTGGGAGACTGCCCGCCCACTCCCGACCAGGCCGAGAAGTTCCGCCGCATGGAGGAGGAATTCGAGCAGGCGGTGCAGCCGGCGAAAGGAACGGAGCCGCGTGCAATCGCCCGGCTTCGGCTCACGGCACGAGGGCCGACTGCTCGCGCCCGCCTGGTTGCTTGGCGGAATCAATCCGACAAGGTGTGCATCGAGACCGAGGTGGAGGACCAGGACAGTGGCTCGTCCGACGGCCCTTCGGGGCCGTGCGTGCCCGAGTCCCACTGCAAGGAGATCTGCCTGGGCCTCTCGGGCGATGGGTCCGGGAGCGCCTTGCGCTACCTACTCAGCGGCATCGTCGCCTCGGAGGCCGACACCGTGCGGATGACCCTGGATGACGGGCGGGTCGTCGAGTACAGGCTGGGGGGTCCGATCGTGCCGGGGTTCGACGAGTACCGGGTGTTCATGCTCGACCTGGGGCGTGACCTCGACCAACGGCTCGAGCTCCGGCGTGGCGACAAGACGATCGCGGAGGAGAAACGTTCACCCGTCGAAATCAGGATGATGCGCTGCGACGAGGACTTTCCGCCAGTGCTGCCCACGCAGGAGTCCCAAGGAGGACGATCGCAGCTCGATGACTGCGTGAAGAAGGCGGGGTCGCAGTAGGATGAGCCGCGTGCTCGGCGAGGTTCTGACGGCGATCGTGACGCCGTTCGACAAGGACGGAGCCGTGGACAACGACCGGTTCCGCGCGCTGGCACGGCACGTCATCGACACCGGCGCGGACGGGCTCGTCGTGGCCGCGACCACTGGCGAGAGCCCGACGCTGACGGACGACGAGAAGGTCGAGCTCTGGACCGCCGCCGTCGACGAGGTGGGGGAGAGGGCGACCATCATCGCCAGCACCGGCACCTACTCGACGGCCCACTCTGTGCACCTCACAGAGCAGGCGCACGGGCTCGGCGTCGACGGCTTCCTCGTCGTCACGCCGTACTACAACAAGCCCCAGCCGACCGGCATCGTCGAGCACTTCAAGGCGATCGCCGCGGCCAGCGACAAGCCGATCATCGTCTACAACATCCCGCAGCGGGTCGTGATCAACATCGAGCCCGAGACGATGATCGAGCTCGCTCGGATCCCGACCGTGAAAGCCGTCAAGCAGGCGACCGAGGAGATCGACCAAGCGCAGCGGATCGTCGACGAGACCGAGCTCGACCTCTACGCCGGCAGCGACCACCTCGTCTATCCGTTCCTCGAGGTCGGCGGCGTAGGCGGCGTCGTCGTGCACGGGAACCTCGTCCCGGGTCGCGTGAAGGAGATGATCGGCTTCTACAACGAGGGCGATGTTGAGTCGGCCCGCGCGATCAACGAGGAGCTGGCGCCGCTCGTCGAGGCGCTCGGGGTGACGATCAACCCGGCTCCGGTCAAGGCGGCGCTGAACCTGCTCGGGCACGAGGTCGGCGGATTGCGCCTGCCGCTCGTCGAAGCGACCCACGAAGAGGTCGAGGTCGTCAGGTCTGCGCTCGAGGCTGTGGGACTGACGGCCCCCGTGAGCGCATAGAGACCGCGCACCTCCTTCGGTACGCGGTCTCGCCTAGCTAGGAAACGTCGGGGTGGTTGCTTAGGGCCACTTGATGGCGCTTGGGGCAATGCCCAGCAGACACGCCAGCAACCCGAACCTATGAAGCCATTCGTACCGCAGCAATGTGAGCTCCTTCGACGGATTCTTCTCGCCTCGGGGGGCGAGGCACGTCTTAGGATGAAGATGGGCCGCGGCGTCTCCCTCCCTCTGACGGGTGAATTGTGCTCACCCTTTTGGCGGCCCGCAAGTGATACTTCCGGCCATGTCTGTACTGCGGATCACCCCGTTGGGCGGCCTCGGCGAGGTCGGCAAGAACATGATGGTGTACGAGCTCGGCGACGAGCTCGTGGTCGTGGACGCGGGCCTTGCGTTCCCCCGCGACGAGCATCTCGGCGTCGATCTCGTCCTGCCGGACTTCTCATATCTGCGCGAGCGTCGCATTCGGGCGGTGCTGCTGACGCACGCCCACGAGGATCACGTGGGCGCGCTCCCGTACCTGATGCGAGAGATGAACGTGCCGGAGGTCTGGGGCACGCGGCTGACGCTCGGGCTCCTGCAACCGAAGCTCGACGAGCACGGGTTGCTGCACGCGACCGAGCTCAGGGAGGCGGTGCCCGAGGACCGTCCCGTCGAGATCGGCGCCTTCCGCGCGGAGTTCGTGCGCATGGCGCACTCCGTGCCGGACACGGTCGCGATCGTCCTCGAAGCGGGCGGCATGCGGATCCTGCATACGGGCGACTACAAGCTCGACCACACGCCCGTCGACGGCCTGCGGACCGACGTCGGCAGGCTCGCGGAGCTCGGCAACCGCGGCGTCGACCTGCTGCTCGGCGACTCGACGAACGCGGAGCGCCCCGGGGTGACCGGCTCGGAGCGGCTCGTCGGTGAGGCGTTCCGGCAGATCATCCCCGTGCGCGAGGGGCGCGTGCTCGTGGCGAGCTTCGCCTCGAACGTGCACCGTATGCAACAGGCCGTCGACGTCGCGATCGAGACCGGGCGCAAGGTCTGCGTGATCGGCCGCTCGATGCGCAAGAACGTGAACATCGCGCGCAACCTCGGCTACCTGGAGGCGCCCGACGACACGTTCATCCGCCCGCCGGAGCTCGAGGAGCTCGCGCCGCACGAGGCGATGGTCCTTTGTACCGGCAGCCAGGGCGAGCCGATGTCCGCGTTGACGCGGATCGCGTACCACGACCACCCGACCGTGAGGGTCGACCGCGGCGACACGGTCATCCTCTCCGCCAAGCCGGTGCCGGGGAACGAGCTCCGCGTGCACGACACGATCAACCGGCTCGCGAAGGCCGGCGCCGAGGTGCTGCACCAAGAGATCGCACCGGTCCACGTGTCGGGTCACGGCAACTCCGAGGAGATCCGGACGATCCTCGGGCTCGTTCGTCCGAAGGCGGTGATGCCGGTGCACGGCGAGTTCCGGATGCTCGCGGCGCATGCGAAGCTCGCGCGCGAGGCGGGCGTACCGGCGAGCTCGATCGTGCTGGCCGAGAACGGAAGCGTTGTCGAGCTGGACGAGAACGGGCCGCGGATCGTGGACACGGTCGAGACCGGCGTCACGTTCGTGGACGGGCTCGGAGTGGGGGATGTGCGCGACGTCGCGCTGCGCGACCGGCGGCACCTGTCCGAGCACGGCGTCCTGATCGTCGTCGCCACGGTCGGCGCGAACGGGGCTCGGCCGACCGCGGCGCCGGAGCTGATCGCGCGCGGGTTCGGCGAGACGGAGCCGCTCGTCGCCGAAATGCGGGACGAGGCGGCGCAGGTGCTCGACGAGTGCCTCGAGCAGGACATCACGGAGATCAAGCTCCTCCAGGAGCACCTCCACGACTCGCTGGCACAGCTCGTGTACGACAGGACGGGGCGGCGGCCGATGATCCTCCCCGTCATCGTCGAGGTGTAGTTAGTCATAGTGAAGGTATGAGCGCGCTACGCGCCCCAGGTACATGCGAGGCCACACAAGGTCGGCGCAGGTGAGCATGGTCCGTCCCGAGCCGGGGTGGGCCGAGCTACTGGTCGACTACGCCCCTGAGGGGACGACCGCGCAGCGCCTCGTGGCGCAGCTGCGCGCGTGCCAGGTCTCCGCACTCGCGTTCTGCCGGCTGCTCGAGCGGTGGGCGCGTGGTGAGGCGTCGCCCTCGACGCCGGGTGCGCGCGAGGCGGCCCTCCGCAGGGCGGCAGAACGGGCTGAGACGGCGCTGTCCGGGCTCGAAGGGCCCCTCGGGCGGTATCTGCTCGAGCTCGAGTCTGATCGCGCCGAGGGGCGCTCCTGGTACGGCGAGCCGGGACGCGCGGAGCTCGTCGAGTGGCAGCCGGTGCTGAGCCGCGCCGGGGTGCACGCGTCGCCGGTCCGGGTGGCGCAGGCGTACCTCGAGCTGGCTGTCCTCGTGCGCGCGCTCGAGGGGCTGGCGACCGCGGCCCGCATGCGCTCGGCCCCGGATCCGTCCGACCTGTGGGCGGGCCTCTTCGACCTGCGCGAGAACCTCCTCAACGGCGCGCTCGAAGACCTGAGAGCACTCGCGGCCTAGCCGTTGCGGGTCGTCGTTCTCGGCGGAACGCGCTTCATCGGGCCGCACGTCGTCCGTGAGCTCGTGGAGGTGGGCCACGAGGTCACGGTCTTCAACCGAGGTGCGACGGAGGCGGTGTTGCCCTCGTCTGTGCGGCACGTGCACGGCGACTTCGGAGAGCTCGAGCAACGGCTGCCCGAATTGAGCGATCCGGCGCCGGACGTCGTGATCGACATGGTCCCGTACATCGCGAAGTCCGGCGGGCACGGTGTCCTGCACTTCAAGGGCATCGCAGGCAGGGGGCTGGTCCTGACGAGCTGCGATGTCTATCGGGCATTCGCACGCTTCTGGCGAAGCGAGCCCGGCCCGCCCGACCCGCTGCCGCTGACCGAGGAATCGCCGCTGAGACGAAGGTCCGCGCCGGATCGGGGCTCGGTTCACGTCGACTTCGACAACGTCGAGGTGGAGGAGCAGGCCCTGCGCGACGCCCAGTTCCCGGTGACGTCGCTTCGACTGCCGGCGACCTACGGCCCGGGCGACCCGCAGCACCGCTTGTACGAGTACGTCGGCCGAATGGACGACGAGAGGCCCGCGATCCTGATCGACGAGCGCTTCGCCGGCTGGCGGTGGGTGCGCGGCTACGTCGAGGACGTCGCCGCTGCGATCGCCCTGGCGGCCACCGACGAGCGTGCATCGGGCCGCGTGTACAACGTCGCGCAGCCCGTGGCCTATTCGGAGACGCAGTGGGCGGAGATGGTTGCCGACGTCCACGGCTGGCAGGGCGAGATCCTCGCGGTGCCGAGCGCGATCCTCCCCGAGTCGCTGCGGATGGACTACGACGAGCGACAGGAGTACGTCGTCAGCTCGGACCTGATCCGGAACGAGCTGGGCTACGCGGAGCGCGTCCCGCTGAACGAGGGCCTTCGCCGGACGATCGAATGGGAGCGAGGGAACCCGCCCGCAGGCGTCACCTTCGACTACGAAGCCGAGGACGAGGCGATCGAGCGATTGAAGTAGCCCGGGAGGGGTGAGGTCCGCGGTGTCGAAACGCGGCACATGGCGCGGCGACGCACGAAACGCGTGCTCAAGCCTCGCGCGCCCTCGCGCGTACGGAAGAAGCGCGCGCGGACGAAGAGGCCCCGCGGGCACCAGCACCCCGAGCTGCTCGGGCTCGTGCTCGTTGCGTTCGGGCTCTTCCTCGGCACGGTGCTTTGGGCAGGCTGGAACGGCGGCTACGTCGGCGGCTGGATCGGCGACGGGTTCATCGCTCTCGTCGGCGGCCTCGCGTTCGTGCTGCCGCTCGCCCTCGTGATCGTCGGCGGCCTCATGGTCGGCCGCAGCGACCTCGTCGACGTCCGCCCGTTCAGGACCGGCCTGTTCGTCTTCGCGCTCGGGCTCCTGCTCACCCTCGGGAGTGAGGGCGGCTACCTCGGCTCGGGGCTGAGCGACGCGCTCGGCGCGGCGCTCGGCGGGACGGGAGTCGCGATCGTCGGCGTCCTCTGCCTCCTCGCCGGCGCGCTGCTGCTGACCGGAGCCTCCGCGGGCGCGCTCATCCGTCGTGGCGCGACCGCGGCCCGCAGGCCGCTCGAGCGCCCTCAGACACAGGAGCTCGAGCCGATCTCACCCGAGCTGATCTCGACTGCACACGCCGCCGCATCGGTTCCGCTCGTCGATGCCGCTTCCGACTTCCCGGACGTGATCGGCCAGGCCGAGCCGGCCCCACTGATCCCGTTCCCCGACCCGCAGAGTGAGGAGGCGGCCGAGCCCGACCACGACAGCCTCTTCAACGCGTCGCCGGCCGTCGAGGACTACAAGCTTCCCGACCGCAGCGTCCTGCGCACGTCAGGCACGAACGCCGCCGCACCGGCCGAGGCGACCAGCCAGGTCGCCCACGCACTCGTCCAGGCGCTCGCCGACTTCGGCGTCCAGGCGTCGGTCATCGGCCAGATCACCGGCCCGCGAGTCACTCGCTACGAGCTCCAGCTCGCCCCGGGCACGAAGATGTCCAAGGTCTCCGCGCTCAAAGACGACCTCTCCTACGCGCTCGCCACGACCGAGATCCGCATCCTCGCCCCGATCCCGGGCAAGCAGGCCGTCGGCGTCGAGGTCCCGAACCTGACTCCGAACCTCGTCACGCTCGGGGACATCTACGACGACCTGCCCCAGACCGCGAGCCCGGTCGCCGTCTGGCTCGGCAAGGACATCTCCGGAAACGCCGTGTGGACCGACCTCGCCCGCATGCCGCACATCCTGATCGCGGGCACTACCGGCTCGGGCAAGTCCGGCTGCATCAACACGATCCTGACCTCGATCCTGCTCCGCTCGACCCCGGACGAGGTGCGGATGATCCTCATCGACCCGAAGCGGATCGAGCTCAGTTACTACGAGCAGATCCCGCACCTCTTGGCGCCGGTCGTCTCCAGCCCGAAGGAGGCGACGGCCGTCCTCGCCAACGTGATCGCCGAGATGGAGCGCCGCTACGAGCGCCTCAGCGTCGTCCGTGCCCGCAATCTCCCCGAGGCGAACCGCGCCTTCCGCGAACGCGGCGAGCAGCCGTTGCCGTATCTCCTTGTCGTGATCGACGAGCTCGCCGACCTGATGATGATCTCGCCGCAGGCGGTCGAGGACGCGATCATCCGCCTCGCCCAGAAGTCCCGCGCGGTCGGCATTCACCTCGTGCTCGCGACGCAGCGCCCTTCAGTGGACGTGATCACGGGCATGATCAAGGCGAACGTCCCGTCGCGGATCGCGTTTGCCGTCTCCAGCCAGACGGACTCGCGCGTGATCATCGACCAGGGCGGCGCCGAGAGTCTCCTCGGCCAGGGCGACATGCTCTTCAAGCCGCTCGGCACCTCGCGGCTCCAGCGCGTCCAGGGCGCGTACGTGGGGGAGGAGGAGATCGCCCTGATCGTCGAGCAGTGCCGCGCCCAGCGGGACCAGGAGCTCGACCCGTCGCTGCTTGAGGCGCCCGAACCGCCGCCCGAGGAGGCCGACGCCGACGAGGAGTTCGACCCGGACGAGGATCCGCTGCTCGACCGCGCGATCGAGGTCGTCGTCCAGGCTCAGACCGCCTCGACGTCGCTCCTCCAGCGCCGCCTGCGGGTCGGCTACACGCGGGCCGGCCGGCTGATCGACATGCTCGAGCGGCGCGGGATCATCTCGGGCTACGAGGGCTCCAAGCCGAGGCGCGTCCTCGTCGACGAGGCTCAGCTCGACCGCGTCGTCACTTAGCCGCTAGTTGTTCCTCCGCACTCGTTTACCATCGCTCTCCCAGACCAAGAGTGAGGCCAAGGAGGAGCTGTGGTGCGCAACAAATGGACGTGGCCGCTGATTGCGGCCTTGGCACTCGTCGTGGCGCTCGGGGCGGCGAGCTGCGGCGGGGGCAACGACAACGAGAGCTCGAGCGGGAACACCGGAACGACCAGCGCCGACCATAGCGATGTGCTGGCGGCGCTCGTCAGCGACATCGGCAAGTTCAACGACCGGTCGTTCAACCAGTCTCAGCTCGAGGGCCTGAACCGGGGCAAGAGCGAGCTCGGCATCCAGACGCTCCCGCTGCAGTCGAACCAGGTCAGCGACTACATCCCGAACCTGACGACTGCGGTTCGCCGTCACGCGAATCTCATCATCTCGGCGGGCTTCCTGCTCGCGGACGCTACGGCGAAGATTGCGAAGAAGTTCCCTGACACCAACTTCGCGATCACCGACTACACGGTGCACGCCCCGCCGTTCGCCGACAAGCAGGGCAACCCGCTCTACAAGAATGTCGAAGGCCTGACGTACGCGGCCAACGAATCGGGGTGCCTCGTCGGCAACCTCGCGGCGAACATGGTCAAGAAGCAGGGCGGCAAGCAGGTGATCGGCGCGGTCGGTGGCCTCAAGATCCCGCCGGTCGACATCTGGATCGCCGGCTACAAGTACTGCGCGAAGCTGGCGAACCCGAAGATCAAGGTCCTGATCGGCTACTCGCAGGACTTCGTCGCGGCGGACAAGTGCAAGACGGTCGCCCAGAACCAGATCTCGCAGGGCGCGCAGGTGCTCTTCCAGGTCGCCGGCGGCTGTGGCCTCGGCACGCTGAGCGCCGCCGACCAGGCGGGCATCTGGGGCATCGGCGTCGACAAGGACCAGTACAACGACGCGAAGCGAGTCCTGACGAGCGGAGTGAAGCGGGTCGACAACGGCGTCTTCCAGGCGGTCGAGAAGGTCGCGAACGGTCAGTTCAAGGGCGGAAGCGATGTCAACTTCAACCTCGCGAACGGCGGCATGAGCGTCGGCAAGATCAACCCGGCCGTTCCGCAGGACCTGATCGACAAGATGAACGCGCTCAAGCAGCAGATCATTGACGGGAAGGTGAAGCCACCGACGAGCCTCGGGTAACGGCCAGCCACCGCCTCACGGCTCCCTAGAATCGCGCCAGTGCAGGCGGCACCAGTCCTCGAGATGCGGGGAATCACGAAGAGGTTCCCCGGCATCGTCGCCAACGATCGCGTGAACCTCGACCTCAGACGAGGCGAGGTTCACGCCATCCTGGGAGAGAACGGCGCCGGGAAGTCGACGCTGATGAACGTCCTCTACGGCCTCTACCAGCCGGACGAG
>JBKPQP010000074.1:0-4251 GCA_046734155.1 Actinomycetota bacterium
TGCTCCTCGGGCTCGCGCATGTCGTCGAGCGGGACGACCACCTTCAGGTCGAGCGTCTTGGCGCGCCCGGCGTCGACGAGCTCGATCTTGCGGCCGCCGGCGACGAACCGGCCGATCTCCTCCAGCGGTCTCTGGGTAGCGGACAGGCCGATACGCTGCAGCGGTCCGCTGACCAGGTGCTCCAGGCGCTCCAACGACAGTGCGAGGTGCGCTCCACGTTTCGTGCCTGCAACGGCGTGGACCTCGTCGACGATCACCGTCTCCACCCCGCGCAACGTCTCGCGCGCGCGTGAAGTGAGGAGCAGGAAGAGGGACTCCGGAGTCGTGATCAGGATGTCCGGCGGCTCGCGCACCATCGCGGCGCGCTCCTTCTGCGAGGTGTCGCCGGTGCGGACGCCGACGCGCAGCTCCGAGCTCAGGCCGGCCAGCGGCCCGCGCAGGTTGCGCTCGATGTCGTAGTTGAGCGCCTTCAGCGGCGAGATGTAGAGCAGGCGCAGGCCCTCGCCCGGGCTTGGGTTGAGCCTGTCGATCCCGTACAGGAAGGCGGCGAGCGTCTTCCCGGACCCGGTCGGCGCCTGGATCAGCGTGTGCCCACCGCGCGCGATGGCCGGCCAGCCGAGCTCCTGCGCCGGGGTCGGCCCGTCGAAGGCCTGCTCGAACCAGGCCCGCGTCTGCGGCGAGAAGACATCGCGGGCGCTCATCCGCTCAGCAGCTCCACGTCGGCGCGGAACTCGGCTTCGTCGATCGGCGGCGCCTCCTCGGGGTACGGAAACGGCCACTCGGGTCGCGGGTCGAGCGCGTACCGGGGCATCACGTGCGTATGCAGGTGCGGCATGGAGTTTCCGAGCGTCTCGTAGTTCAGCTTCACGGGCCCGAGGTGGCGCTCGATCCTCCGGCCGACCTCGAGCACCTCGAGCCAGTACTGCGCCGCCTCGTCTCGCGAGAGAGCGGTCGGCTCCGCGACGTGGCGGCCGCGCCACACGACGACCGTGTAGCCGCGCTGGACCTTCCTGCGCTGCAGGTATGCGTCCGTCACCTCGCCCGCGAAGATGCGGGCGCCGTACTCGGTCTTCTCGGGGCGTCCCTGCTCGCACATCGGACAGCCTTCGCCGCGCTTCAGCTCGTAGAAGGACTGCGGCCACTCCACGCGCCCGACGTTAGCATCGGCCCGAGCCTTGCCCGAGACGCCCGAAGAGTTCTACACCCGCGCAAAGGACGCGCTGAGGATGCCGCCCGTCGAGGAGTGGGAAACCTTCCCGTTCGAGGGCGACATCCGGCCTCGCGCGTTGCAGCCACCGGCCGCGGACGAGAAGCAGCGCGCGGGCGAGGGTGGGATCGACTGCCACGCCTGCGGCAAGGCCTCGGACGACCTGATCTGGGAGGACGAGCATTGGCAGCTGACAGCGCTCGGCCCAACCGGGCTGCCGATCGTCCTGATCCTCGAGCCGAAGGAGCACTACGACATCGAGACGCTGCCCCCCGAGCTGACCGCCGAGCTGGGGCCGCTCCTCCAGCGGGTCGAGCGGGCCGTCCGGGCCGTCGACGACGTCGGACGCGTGCACATCGGGCGCTGGGGCGAGGGCAGCGAGCATCTCCACTGGTGGTTCATGGCGCGGCCGGCGCGCATGCGGCAGCTGAGCGACAGCTTCGCGGCGATCTGGGACGACATCCTCCCGCCGGTGCCGGAACAGATCTGGCGCGAGAATGCCGAGGCTGTGGCCGCGGCACTTCGCGAATGACGTACTCGATCGTCGCGCGCGACCCGGAGACGGGCGAGCTCGGCGTCGCCATCCAGTCGCGGGCGTTCAACTCGGGCGCCGTGGTGCCGTGGGGCGCACCGGGCGTCGGCGTCGTCGCGACCCAGTCGTACGCCGAGCCGGCTTACGGACCGCTCGGCCTCGATCTCCTGCGCGCCGGCAAGAGCCCCGAACAGGTTCTCGCGGCGCTGGTGGCCGCGGACGACGCCCCCGAGTACCGCCAGGTCGCCATCCTCGACCGCGAGGGCCGCGTCGCCGTCCACGTCGGCGAGGCCTGTATCCCCGCCGCCGGGTTCGCCACGGGAGACGGCTTCAGCGCGCAGGCGAACATGGTCGCGAGCGAGCGCGTCTGGGAGTCCATGGCCGAGACGTTCGAGCGTACGGAGGCGCCGCTCGCCGAGCGATTGCTCGACGCCCTGGACGCCGCCGAGGGCGCGGGCGGGGACTGGCGAGGCCGCCAGGCCGGAGGGATTCTCGTGGTGGCAGCCGAGGGGAACCACTGGGAGCGCGAGGTCGATCTGCGCGTCGACGACCATCCCGATCCCCTCGGGGAGCTGCGGCGGCTGCTGCGGCTGCGCCTCGCCTATCGCGCCATGTACGCGCCGCCGGGCCCGAGTGAGGAGCAACTCGAGGCGCTGCCCGAGCTCGACCGCACCTGGGCGCGCATCTTCGCCGCGACAGCGACGGGTCAGGCCGGGGAGGCGCGCGAGCTGCTGCAGCCGCTGCTCGAGGCAGAGCCGCGCTGGGCGGACTTCGTCCGCACGCTCGCCGACCGTGAGCTTCTCCCCCACGCCGCCGAGTTGCTCGAGGGTTGAAGCGCGTCAACGTCAAGGGCACGTCCGGCTCCGGGAAGACGACATTCGCGCAGGAGCTGGCCCGGCGGCTCGAGCTGCCCTTCGTCGAGCTCGACGCCCTCCACCACGGGCCAGACTGGTACCAGCCGTCGGCCGAGGAGTTCAGCGCGACCGTGCGGGAGGCGATCGACGACATGCCCGACGGGTGGGTGATCGACGGCAACTACGAGTCGAAGCTCGGCGAGCTCGTGCTCGGGCAGGCGGACACGATCGTCTGGCTCGACCTGCCGTTCGCGCTCAAGCTCCGGCGGTTGTTGCGCCGCACGATCGGCCGGATCCGCAGGGACGTCGAGCTCTGGAGCGGGAACAAGGAGAGCTGGCGGGGTGCCTTCTGGGGGCGCGACTCGCTCCTCTGGTGGATGGTGAAGACGCACTTCCGCCACAAGCGCCAGTGGCCCGCGCGCTTCGCCGGCGACCCGCGCTTCGTGCGGCTGCGCTCGGTCCGCGAGGCGAAAGAATGGCTCGATGGCGTCGCCTGACCGCTACGACGTGCTCGTGCTCGGCGGCGGTGCGGCGGGCTGCGCGCTCGCGGGGAGGCTGAGCGAGAACCCGGACCGCACCGTGTGCCTCGTCGAGGCCGGGCCGGACTACGGTCACCTCTCCGAGGGGCGCTGGCCCGCTGACATCCTCGACCCGCGCTGGCTCGCGCTCGAGTCGCACCTCTGGGAGCGCGGTGACGAGGAGGATCGCTCCCAGTCGCGGGCGCGGATCCTCGGCGGCTGCTCCGCGCACAACGCGTGCGTGCTGCTGGAGGGTGCACCGTCCGATTACGGCTGGGGCGAAGAGTGGTCGTACGAGGCGTTCGCGCCGTTCCTACGGCGGGCCAATGAGACGCTGCGCGGCCACGTGCTCGCCGACGAGGAGCTGACGCCGTGGCACCGGGCGTTCCAGGCCGCCGGTGGCGCGGAGTCGATCGTTCACCCGGTGAACATCGTCGACGGGGTGCGCTGGCACGCGGGGTTCGCGTACGTCGACCCGGCTCGCGCGCGCGAGAACCTGACCGTCCTCGGCGACACACTCGTCGACCGGGTGCTGGTGGACGACGGGCGCGCGTGGGGCGCCATGGCGGACGGGCGCGAGCTCCGGGCGGACGTCGTGGTCGTCTCGGCCGGCGCCTACGGCTCGCCGGGGATCCTGCTCCGCAGCGGGATCGGGCCCGACGGCGAGGTCGCGGAGCTGCCGGTCGGCCAGGGCCTCGTCGACCACGTCGGAACCGGCGCCGCTTGGGAGCCGACCGAGCGCCTGGTGGCCGAGACCGCGGTGCACGAGGCCGAGCACGGGCTCTACATGGGCCAGGTGACGATCGCCGCGTCGAGCCGCTCGAGCCTTCCCGGCGTGCGCGACCTGTTCGTCTTCCCCGCCCTCGACGTCGGCCCGGAGATCAGCGGCGCGGCCTTCGCGATGAAGCCTCACTCGCGCGGGTCGGTGCGGCTGAACGGGCCGGAGCCGGAGACGCCGCTGGCGATCGACCACGGCTTTCTGCACGACGAGCGCGACATCGAGGTGGTGACCGAGGCGTTCGAGCGCCTGCGCGAGCTCGTCGAGAGGCCGGAGGTGCGGCCGTATGCGGGCGCCGAGCTGCGGCCGGGCCGCGAGGTCGACGTGGAAGAGCACGTCCGCGGGAGCGCACGCGGCTTCTT
>JBKPQP010000075.1:0-3138 GCA_046734155.1 Actinomycetota bacterium
TCGGCGTCGACCTCTCGCCGGTTCAGATCGAGCGCTCGAGAGCCGCGATGCCGGGCGTCCGGTTCGAGGTGGGCGATGCGACGAGCCTGGAGCAGGAGGCCGCGACGCTCGACGGGATCGTCTCGCTCTTCATGCTCGGCCACGTCCCACGGGCGGAGCAGGCCTCGCTGCTGCAGGGGGTCGGGGCGTGGCTGCGCCCGGGCGGATGGCTGCTCGCCACGATGGGCACGGCGGCCGCCGAGGACGAGGTCGACTCCGACTGGCTGGGCGCGCCGATGTTCTTCGCGTCGTTCGACGAGCCGACGAACCACCGCCTGCTGCGGGAAGCCGGCCTCGACGCGGTGGAGGCGAGGGTCGTCCCCTTCGAAGAGCCCGGGCACGGCCTGGTGCGTTTCATGTGGGTGCTCGCCCAGAAGTCACACTCTCGGCGCGAAGCCGACACACACCGGTGACGATTTCGCCGCTACTGTCGAAACCCGGGGGCTAGGGCCGAAGGCCCCCGGGGGAGAATGTTCACGCGACCGGGTGAAGCCGGCGCGCCGAGCGCATAGGATCGCGCGCCGTGGAGATCTCTCGGGTCGGCGTGGTCGGACTCGGCACGATGGGTGCCGGGATCGCGCAGGTCTGCCTGCAGTTCGGCCTCGAGGTCGTCGGCCGCGACGTGACGCTCGAGCTCGGCGAGACCGCGCGCGAGCGCATCGACCACTACCTCACTCGCGGGGTCGAGAAGGAACGCCTCGCGCAGGACGAGAAGGACGCGGCCCTGGGGCGCCTGAGCCTCACCACCGAGCTCGCCGACCTGGCGGGCTGCCAGCTCGTGATCGAGGCCGCGTTCGAGGACCTCGAGGTCAAGCGCGAGCTCTTCGGCGAGCTCGACCGCATCCTGCCGCCGCCCGCGATCCTCGCCACGAACACCTCGGCGCTCTCGGTGACGCAGATCGCCGACGCGACCGCGACGCCGGAGCGCGTCGTCGGCTTGCACTTCTTCAACCCGGCGCCGGTGCTGCCGCTCGTCGAGGTCGTCCGTACCGCGCACACCAGCGAGGAGTCGTACGACGCCGCCTATGCGTTCGCGCAAGCCATCGGCAAGGAGCCGGTTGCGTGCAACGACACGCCCGGCTTCATCGTCAACCGGATCCTGATCCCCTTGCTGAACGACTGTGTGCGCGTCCTCGACGAGGCGCGCGTCAGCCCCGAGGACGTCGACCGAGCGATGCGGTTCGGCGCGAACTGGCCGATCGGGCCGTGCGCGCTGATCGACCTGATCGGCGTCGACGTGCACGTCCACGCCTCCGAGGCGCTCCACGGCGCGCTCGGCGAGGAGCGGATGGCGCCGCCGGAGCGGCTGCTCGAGATGCAGCGTGAAGGGCAGCTCGGCCGCAAGACCGGCCGCGGCTTCTACGACTACGAGACGACTTAACGCGCGAGCCGCGACCAGACGTTGTCGACGAGCCGCGACACTGCCGGGTTGTTGATCGAGGCCGCGAAGTTGACAACGCCCGCCGCGAACACGCGCGCTCCAGCGTTAGTCTCGTAGTACGTCATCTCCGCGTCGCGCTTGCCGATCAGGTTCGGGATCCGCGCGAGTACCCGTGTGCCCGCCGGCGAGCTTGGCGCACGCGCGTCGAGCTCGAGCCCGTAGCGCCCGAACGTCGAGCCGTTCCGCAGCCCCGTGCCGGCGAACGCCCACGGGCTCGCGGTCGCGGCCTGAACGACGTAGGGCTCCTGGCGGCGTCCGCCGCTGGCCGCCCACTGGGCCCCGACCAGCGATGCCTCCGGCCGGCCGACGTTCCGCCACATCGCCACGCGCCGCAGCACCTGTCCCTCGCGCTTCACGCGCCAGAGGAAATTGTCCCCGGACAGGAACATCAGGCGCCCGCCGAGGTCGCGGTAGCGGCGCACGACGTCGTAGACATGTCCGCTCGCGTACTCCTCGTGGCCGGGGAAGACGACGAGGTCGTACGCGCGGTGAAGGGCCTCGCCGGTACGGACGCGATCGAGGTCGTCGTCCGAGAGGAAGTCGACCGCCTTTCCGGTCCGGTTGAGCCAGGAGATGAAGCTCAGGTCCCAGTCGCGGTACCGCGACGGCACGGCGAAGTCGAGGTACGGCCGCCGCAGGTCGACGGTCGAGCCGGCTCCGACGTTCCAGCTGTCGCCCCAGCCGTCGCCGCTCACGTCGTCGAAGTTGTACGCCTGCCAGGTGTTCGTCGAGAGGACGACCGCGACCCGATGCTCGCCGAGCGGGCGCGGCCGCAGGACCAACGGCGCGTAGCCGACGCGCCGGTCGGAGGCGGTCACGCGCAGGACGTAGAGCCCGCTTCTCGCCACGTCCGCAGGGTCGATCTGCACGTAGCGGGTGGAGCTGCCGCGGACCTGCCAGTCGATCCGCACCGCGGGGCCGACCGGGACTCCGCGGGTACGCAGGTCGCGGACGTTCGGTCTCGGCAGGTTCGCGAATGACAACAGCTGAAGCCTCACCCGCCGCGCATCGCTCGCGATAGCCACGGTCGCCTCGCCTCCTACGGGGTAGCTGCGTGCGAGGAAGCCCACCTCCACGCTCTGAACGCGGACGACCAGGCCGCTGGTCAGCTTGCCGCGGCGCGGAGGCTCGAACCCGTAGACGCGCCGCGCGCCGCCCGATCCGACCACGACGAAGCGGAGGAGGTACGTGCGGGAGGGCGTCGAGCGCTTCGGCTTCCAGGCGATCACGTGCGGGCCGGACGCCAGCTGCCGCCGCACGCTCCAGACGGTCTTCGCGGGCTGCTGCACCTCGGCCGTCGCGACCGCGTGGACTTCGACAGTCGCCGGGCGGTCGAGCTTGAAGCGGATCAGCACGCGGTCCCGGAAGCCGTCGCCGTTCGGGCTCACGGTCGCCAGCCAGGGAGTGTCGCCGGCAAACGGTGTGCCTCCGTTGGAGATGCGCAGGCCGAGCAGGTGCGGCGGGCCCGGCTGCGCAGGTGCCGAGGCCGCGAGCCCAACCGCCGCCAGCGCCGCTGCAGCGGCCGAAAGCCCCGCTCCTCGTAGACGTTTACGCATTCCTTACAACCCGCTTATCCCCAACTCACCGGGGGTACCGATACTTCCGTGCACATGAGAGGCGTTCTCGCCATCGCAACCGTGCTCGCAGTCATCACGGTA
>JBKPQP010000076.1:0-4637 GCA_046734155.1 Actinomycetota bacterium
GAGGTCGGCGACGACGGCACCCCCGCGACCTGGGGTGAGCAGGTCACCGACGAGGAGTACGGCGCGGCGCCGCCGATCGAGAGCTGATGAGGGCAAGCGCCGGACGCTCCCGGCACAATCGGGACCGCCGATGATCAGGGACAGGCACCTTCACGCGTACCGCGAGCAGGGCTGGTTCGTCCTCGAGGACGCGCTCGACCAGGACACGGTCGAGCTGCTGCGGCGAGAGTGTCAGCGGTTCATGGACGAGCGCGATGCGCAGATGGACGCCGCCGGGACGGACGTCATGGACCTGGACCGGCGTGGCAAGCGCTACTTCGTGAACGACTGCTCGACCCGGAGCCCCGCGCTGCGGTGGTTCCTGCTCGACCAGACGATGCGTGACGTCTGCCGCGCGACGCTCGGCGATGACGCGTACCTCTTCAACGACCAGTTCGTCGTCAAGGGCACCGACGGGGAGACGAGCTTCTCGTGGCATCAGGACGGCGGCTACATCCCCTACGAGCACCGGCAGTACCTGACGTGCTGGATCGCGCTGGACAACGTCGACGAGACGAACGGCACCGTGTACGTCCTGGCGTACGAGCGCGCCGGCACGCGTGAGGTCGTGCCGCACAGGCGAGATCCCTCGACCAACGACATGGTCGGCTACTTCGGCGACGACCCCGGCGTGCCGGCGATCGCCCGCGCCGGCAGCATCGTGTGCTTCTCGAGCACCGTGTTCCACCGCAGCGGGGCGAACACGACAGACCGCCTGCGCCGGGTCTACGTGGCTCAGTACTCCCCCGAGCCGATCCTCGATGCCGACGGCGGCTCCCCGCGGCACCAGGCGGTGCCCGTGCTCCGTGCGGGCCTACCGGCGTGAGCCTGACGCAGTACTACACCGCAACGAGCCTCGACGGCTTCATCGCCGACGCCGACCACTCCCTCGAGTGGCTGTTCACGCGAGAACAAGACCGCGACGGCCCACTGAACTACAACGACTTCATCGCCGTCGTCGGAGCATTGGCGATGGGGGCGACGACCTACGAGTGGATCCTCGGCCACGAGTTCGCGGACAAGGAGCCTGGCGGACTGGAAGTGGCCCTACGAAGTCCCCATGCTGGGTCTTCAGGCACCGGCAGCTGCCGGTCGTCCCCGAGGCGCCGCTCGAGTTCACGAGCGCGGACGTCGCCGCGGTGCACGAGGAGATGCGTGCGGCCGCCGGCGGCCGCAATATCTCTGGATCGTCGGCGGCGGCGACCTCGCGGGCCAGTTCGCCGACGCGGGGCTGCTGGACGAGGTGATCGTGTGCGTCGCGCCGGTGACCCTCGGCGCCGGCGCTCCGCTGCTGCCGCGCAATCTCGAACTGCGGCTCGAGGAAGTGGATCGCAATCGCGACTTCGTCTGCGCCCGGTTCTCCGTCGCATAACGGCGCTTTGGTTCATGATCACGCCGCCGTGGCATCAGGGCGACGACCCGCGGCGTCGCCGGATGCGTCTTGGTCAGGTTTCTACGAGCCGGGCGCGAGGAAGAACGGAGCGCATGATCCTCGCCGCGTCCACCGTCGCCGGCGGAGGGGCACCCCCTGGGAAGTAGGAGTCTCGGCCGCACGGGTTATCGGGCCCTCCAGCCGGCGACCGCGTCGCACATGCGGCTTTCCCATGGACGAGCATCTGCCGCGGGGGTAGAAGTCCAGGATGGTCAGCGGCTACTGCTACCGCGTCTGCTTCGAGGACGGAGGAGACGAGACGACGAACTACGTCGGAGCGGTCCTGCAGGTCGGCGACACCATCAACCTCGACGGCGAGCACTGGATCGTTACCGAGGCCAAGGTCGTGAGCGAGAGAGACGTGGACTTCGAGATCCGCGTCCGCCACGCCGAGCAGGAATAGGTTCGCTCACGCCGCTTGGATCGCAGCCGGCGATCGTGCTCGTTCGCCTCGGACGCGTTTGTGCGGCGGGTCTGCCGCTTCCATCGCGTTGAGAACGGACGTCGACTCGTATCAAGCCCTAGGGTGATCCCTGTGGGTGAATAGCGCCATGCCCTCGTGCATTGCGCGAGCAGCGGTTCCTGACTGTGGGTAGAGCTGTGGGAGAACGCGTTACTCGTCGACTGAGCGCGAGAGACCGCGACTGCGGAGAGCATTGATCCGGCGCTGAAGGGCCAAACCAAGTTGCCTCCGGGATCCCTCGGACTCGGCTCGCTGGATCTCAGCCTTCTTGGCGGTGTCTTGGTGAGCGTGCCAAAGCTCGACGTGCAGCAACTCGATCTCCTCGACCAGGATCATGATCGCTCTGCCGGCGGCTCTTAGCTCGTCCCGGCCGTCGTTCAAGAGACCTTCGCCCCAGGTCCGCAGCATCTCGAGCTTCTCTTCGTCCAGACGATCCATCAGGCGCCTCCTCGCCGCCGATTCTGGAACGCCGCCGCAGTCAATTGGACGCGTCCGCCGGTGCTTCTGCGAGGAGGTTCTCACACGCTCGCTGCCTTTGTGCGGGTGCCCAGAGGCGCGCGCCCCTGCCCCAACACGCTCACCGGGACTCCTGGGGGCCGGGCAGGGGGCGACCTCCAGGGGGAAAGGTTCTCCTCCCCCTTATCTCTCTCGAACACCCTCCCGTTTTGATTCACACCGGACGGTGGCCAAGGCAGAGGCGTGTTACGCCCGCTAGTTACGCCGTCGGTGGGGCGCCATAGATTGGCGCGATGGCGCTCCTGTGGAGCCTCAAGTGGCGCCCTCGGAAACCGCTGATTAGCGGGGGAAACGGCGCGAAGGCGCCACAGAGCGCATTCCTTTGGGCGCCATCACCACGAGCTCGGCCCCCTCTGTGCCACCATCTCGCTCCTTTGGGGGCCGCAATGCCCTCGTCTGCCTAGGAACCGCCGAGGGAGTGGTCGGCGCGTGCGAGCCCCGTCGACGAGGACCGAGAGGCCGAACGCGCCTCCTGTCGCGCGCCCCGCGCTCAGCGGCGGAAGAGCCCGATCAGCTCGTGGCGTTGGCGTTCGGTCAGTCCGGCGACCGTCTTTGAGGGCGCGATCCGGCACTGGCTGAGCCAGCGCGCCGCCTTGGCAGGACCGACCTTCGGCAGCGCGAGCAGGAGGTCGTAGACCTTCGCCGTGTTTGCGAACTCAGGTGGCCGGGCGATGATCTCGTCGATCCGCACCCTCCCCGAGGCGAGCTCCCTCTTCAGCCGTGCCCGTCCGATCCGGACCTCATTTGCGTGCCGCAAGGCACGCATCCGCTGATCGAGCGTTCTCCCCGGAGCCGAGTTGCTCGTCTCGCCCGACACGGGCGGATTCTAGGAGACCTCTCTGACCGGCCGCCCTTCCTGAGGATCGGCGCGGCGGACGCACTCGGCGCGGCGCATCCGAGCCCAGGTCCAGAAGCCGCACAAGACCGAGTTTGCGCACCCCCACAGGTCGCTTCTCCGAAGGGGCCAAACTCGAACAGCAACAATGCCGGAGAGGCCGACCGTGAGGGAGGGATAGAACCCGATGGCGAACATCCTCTGCGTGCTCTACGACGATCCGGTGAGCGGCTATCCGCCGGAATACGCGCGGGACGAGATCCCGAAGATCGAGGGCTACCACGACGGCCAGACCACGCCCACTCCCGAGGAGATTGACTTCACCCCGGGCGAGCTGCTCGGGAGCGTGTCGGGCGAGCTCGGCCTACGCAGCTTTCTCGAGGAGCGCGGGCACCAATTGATCGTCACCGCCGACAAGGACGGGCCCGAGTCCGTCTTCGAGCAGCAGCTCCCGGCCGCGGAGATCGTGATCTCGCAGCCATTCTGGCCCGCGTACCTAACCGCGGAGCGGATCGCCAAGGCCCCGAACCTGAAGCTCGCGGTGACCGCTGGGATCGGCTCGGACCATGTCGATCTCCAGGCGGCGATCGACGGCGGCATCACCGTCGCAGAGGTGACCTACTGCAACAGCATCAGCGTCTCGGAGCACGTGGTGATGGCGATCCTCGCCCTCGTGCGCAACTACATCCCGTCCTACCAGTGGGTCGTCGACGGCGGCTGGAACATCGCCGACTGCGTCTCGCGCTCCTACGACCTGGAGGGCATGCAGGTGGGCACCGTGGGGGCCGGCCGCATCGGTTCGGCGGTCATGCGCCGACTGAAGCCGTTCGAGCTGGGCCTGCACTACACCGACCGGCACCGCCTGCCGGAGGAGGTCGAGCAGGAGCTGGGCGTCGCCTACCACCCAACCGTGGAGTCGCTCGTGGAGGTGTGCGACGTGGTCACGATCAACGCGCCGCTGCATCCGGAGACCGAGCACCTCTTTGACGCCGAGCTGATCGGCCGGATGAAGCGCGGCGCGTATCTCGTCAACACCGCCCGCGGCAAGATCTGCGATCGCGACGCTGTCGCGGCCGCCTGCGAGTCCGGTCACCTGGCGGCGTATGCAGGGGACGTCTGGTTCCCCCAGCCGGCAGCAGCTGATCACCCCTGGCGGACGATGCCCCACCACGGCATGACGCCGCACATCTCCGGCTCCAGCCTGTCGGCACAAGCGCGCTACGCGGCCGGCGTCCGCGAGATCCTCGAGTGCTGGTTCGACGAGCGCCCGATCCGGGAGGAGTACCTGATCGTCGACGCCGGGCAGCTTGCCGGCGCGGGCGCCCACTCCTACAGCGCGGGCGACGCGACCG
>JBKPQP010000077.1:0-8101 GCA_046734155.1 Actinomycetota bacterium
CGAAGACCGCATGCGGGCACCGGCGCAGAGCCTCGGCACACGACATCGCGGAGCCGATCCCGAACTTCCGCGCCTCGTAGTTCGCGGTCGCGACGACCCCGCGCCCGCGAGGGTCGCCCCCGACGATCAGCGGCTTCGAGCACAGCTCCGGGTTCTCGAGCTCCTCGACGGCCGCGAAGAAGGCGTCCAGGTCGAGATGGCCGACGATCACAACTGAACCGTAGTCACGGCTGCAGTCGGTCGATCGTCCAGGTCTCGCCCTCGCGCCGGTACCGAATCCGGTCGTGCAGGCGGTTGTCACGGTGCTCCCAGAGCTCGTATACGTCTGGGACCAGGCGGTAGCCGCCCCAGTGCGCCGGTCGCGGGATCTCGCCTGGATGCGCCGCGTCGAGCTCCGCGAACCGTCGCTCGAGCTCCTCTCGCGATTCGACCGGCTGACTCTGGCTCGAGATCGATGCCGCCACCTGCGAGCCGCGCGGGCGCGTCGCCCAGTACGCGTCCGACTCGGCCTCGGGGATCTTCTCGACCCGGCCCTCGACCCGGATTTGGCGGCCGGGCATGTGCACGAGGATCGCCGCCCGCGGGTTCTCGGCCACCTCGCGTGCCTTGCGGCCCGTGTAGCTAGTGAAGAAGAGGAAGCCGCGCTCGTCGGCCTCCTTGAGCAACACCATGCGCACCGACGGCGCCGCGTCCGCGCTCGCTGTCGCCAGCGCCACGACGTCTGTGTCGAGCCACGCCCGAACCTGGTCTAGAGGATCCGATGAATACTCGTTATTCATCTATGCAGAGAGCCGGTTGCTGCTGTATCTTCAAAGCATGGCGATGACGAAGTCGATCGAGCTCCGGACCGAGGTCCCCGGCCCCAAGTCTCGCGAGATCATCGAGCGCAAGGAGCGCGTGATCGCGGCGCCGCTCTCGCTCGTCCACCCGATCGTCACCGCCGAGGGACGCGGCGCGACGCTGACCGACGTCGACGGCAACACGTACATCGACTTCACGGGAGGCGTCGGCTGTCTCAACGTCGGCCACTCGCACCCGCGCGTGGTCGAGGCTGCGCAGGAGCAGCTCAACCGCTTCGCGCATACGGATTTCACGATCGTCCCGTACGAGGTCTACGTCGAGCTTGCCGAGCGCCTGATCGCCCTGGCGCCGTTCACGTCCCCCGCGAAGGCCGCGTTCTTCAACGCGGGCACCGAGGCGATCGAGAACTCGATCAAGTTCGCGCGCTCGTACACCAAGCGCCCCGCGGTGATCGCGTTCGAAGGCGCGTTCCACGGTCGGACGATGCTCTCGATGACGATGACCTCCAAGACGCACCCGTACAAGGCGGGCCTCGGCCCGTTCGCGCCAGAGGTCTACCGCGTGCCGTATCCGCACGAGTACCGGGGGATCGACGTCGACTCCGCGCTCAAGTCGCTGCGGCGGGCGTTCGTCACGCAGGTGCCCGCCGAGAGCGTGGCCGCGATCGTGATGGAGCCGATCCTCGGCGAGGGCGGCTTCGTCGTCGCGCCGACGGAGTTCGTCCAGGGCGTGCGGGACATCTGCGACGAGCACGGGATCGTGTTCGTCGTCGACGAGGTGCAGACCGGGTTCGGCCGGACAGGGCGCATGTGGGGCATTCAGCACCACGACGTCGAGCCCGACCTGCTGACGATCGCGAAGTCGATCGCCGGCGGGCTTCCGCTGTCGGCCGTCGTCGGCAAGGCCGAGATCATGGACGCGCCGCCCGACTCTGCGATCGGCGGCACGTACGTCGGCAACCCGGTCGCGCAGGCAGCCGCGCTCGCAGTGCTCGACGTCTTCGACGAGGAGAGCCTCGTCGAGCGCGCTCAGGCGGTCGGCGACACCATCCGGGCGCGGATGCTCGCCTGGCAGGAGCGTTGGGACCGGATCGGCGACGTGCGCGGGCTCGGCGCGATGCTCGCGATCGAGCTCGTCGAGGACGCGCAGACGAAGGCGCCGGCCGCCGAGGCCGCGAGCGCCGTGGTCGAGGAGGCGGCCAGGAACGGGCTGCTGCTGATCAAGTCCGGCACGGACGGAAACTGCATCCGCGTGCTCGTGCCGCTCGTAATCACGGATTCCGAGCTCGACGAGGCGCTCGGTGTCTGGGAAGACGCACTCGCGACCGTTCTTCAGTAGTCCGCTCGCGGAGACCACGTCGATTGGCCGCCGGAGCCGGGCTTGGCCCGGCGGGAGGCTCACTGCGCTCGCCGGTAGAACAAACACTCCCAATTGGCGGCTCCTGATAGCTCAACCGACCGCACACGCTCTCAAGGAGGGGGCTCATGGGGGAACCAGGGGTTCACCCATGCTTGTCTGGGAAGACGCGCTGGCGACCGTTCTCGGCTCTTAGCTGCGACTTTTAGCCAAACTTCAAGCCGTGGTCGGTGAGCTCATCGCGGGCCGCTACGAGCTCGAGGAGCTGGTCGGCTCCGGCGGCATGTCCAACGTGTTTCGCGCGCACGATCAGCTGCTCGAGCGCACGGTGGCGCTCAAGATCCTGCACGAGCAGTACACGCGGGACGAGGACTACGTGGAGCGTTTCCGCCGTGAGGCGCGGGCGGTGGCGCAGCTGACGCATCCGAACATCGTCACGGTCATCGACCGCGGGGAGCAGGACGGGCGCCAGTTCATCGTCTTCGAGTACGTCCACGGGCAGAACCTGAAGGATCTCTCGGCGCGCGGGCCGCTCGAGCCCCGCGAGGCGATCAGACTTGCGCTTCAGGTCGCGCAAGCGCTCTCGTTCGCGCACGACCGCGGGCTCGTGCACCGCGACGTGAAGCCGCAGAACGTCCTGCTGAACGACGACGGGCAGGCGAAGGTGACGGACTTCGGGATCGCCCGCTCGCTGGACGTGCACGGCGTCACGCAGACGGGGACCGTGCTCGGGACGAGCGACTACATCGCGCCTGAGCAGGCCCGCGGGCAGAAGGTCGATCCGAAGACGGACATCTACTCGCTCGGAGCGGTCCTGTACGAGCTGTTGACCGGCGAAGTGCCGTTCTCAGGAGACAACTTCGTGGCGGTCGCGATGCGGCACGTGAGCGAGCCGCCGCCGAGCGTTCTGGCGCACCGGCCGGACTGTCCGCTGCGGCTCGACCTCGCGGTGCAGCGGGCGATGGCGAAGGACCCCGCCGACCGTTTCGCCTCGATGGACGACTTCTGCGCAGAGCTCGAAGCCTGCCTCGCCGAGCTGGAGGGTCGCGACGGGGAGGGCGCGACCCTGATCGTCCCACCGCCACCCCGGCCGCGGCGCACGCGGCCGCGGCGTGAGCGCCGGCCCTTCCCGGTCATCCCGCTGATCGTCCTCCTCGCTGCGCTGCTCGTCGCGGGTGGGGCGTACCTGCTGCTCTCGACCGACTCGGCGAAGAAGGCGCTCCACGTCTCGTCGGCCCCCTCCAAGCCGGTCCGGCTCCAAGGGCTCACCGCCTATGACCCTGAGGGCGACGGCTCCGAGCACGGAGAGGACGCCCACTTCGCGACCGACCAAAACGCGGGGACGTCCTGGGACACCGAGACCTACCAGAACTTCCAGAAGGGCGGTGTCGGGCTCGTACTACAAGCGCCTCAAGCCGTGACGCTCAAGAGGGTCGACGTCCAGAGCGTCGGCTCCGATTTCGACGCGCAGATCAAAGCGGGCGACTCGCCCGGCGGCCCCTTCACCGTCGTCTCGGGAGGCTTCCAGCCGGTGGGACCGAGCAAGTCGTTCTCGGTGGACACTCACGGCAAGAAGTACCGCTACTACCTCGTATGGCTGAAGCTCCCCTTCAGCGGTGGCCAGGCGCGGATCAGCGAGGTGACCGCTAAAACCTGAGCTTCGCGCGGCGTGCGTGGCGTTCGAGCGCGAGTTGCACGAGTCGCTCCAGCAACTCCTCGTACGGGATCCCGGACGCTTCGAACAGCTTCGCGTAGACGCTCGTCGCCGTGAAGCCGGGGATCGTGTTCAGCTCGTTGACGAGCACCTCGCCGTCGTCGCGCACGAAGCAATCGGCGCGCGCCATGCCTTCGCAGTCGGTGACGCGGAACGCTTCCACCGAGACCTCCTGTACGCGCTCGATCGCCTCCTGGGAGATGCGCGGCGGGATCACGAGCTGCATTCCGCCTTCGTCGTACTTCGCCGAGAAGTCGTACCAGTCCGCGTTCGCCTCGATCTCGCCGGGTATTGACGCGATCGGCTGCTGGTTCCCGAGCACGCTGCACTCGACCTCGACGCCGCTCACGAACTCCTCGACGAGCACCTTCTCGTCGTGCTGGAACGCGAGCTCGATCCCCGCGCGGAGCTCGTCCTCCGAGCGAGCCTTCGTGATCCCGACGGACGAGCCAAGCCGCGCCGGCTTCACGAAGACCGGGAAGCCGAACGGGTTCTCGAAGCCATCCTGGCCGCGAAGGAGCGTGACGCTCTTCGTGACCGGGATCCCCTTGTCGCGGAGCACCGACTTGAAGAGATCCTTGTCCATGCACAAAGCAGACCCCGTCACGCCTGCGCCGACGTAGGGCACGTCGGCCAGCTCGAGGAGTCCCTGCACCGTCCCGTCCTCGCCGAACGGCCCGTGGAGCACCGGGAAGACCACGTCCACGCCGGCGAGCGTCTCGGGCACGCGCGAGGTCGGCACGGGCAGGGTCTCCGCGGCCGACCGCCCGTCGTGCTCCAGCTCGGCTCGCGAGCCCGAGCCGAGCGCCCAGCGTCCGTCGCGGCCGATCTCGACCGTCACCGTCTCGTAGCGCGCCGGGTCGAGCGCCTCGATCACCGAGCGAGCCGACGCGAGCGAGATCTCGTGCTCGCTCGAGCGCCCACCCATGACGACGGCGACGCGGAGCCGCGCCATCAGGGTACGGGCACGAGCCTGCCGACGACGATCGTCACCTGGGTTCCGGGCTTCGCCTTGGTGCCGCCGCCCGGATCCTGCGAGAGGACGATTCCGTCCTGGGCCGGGTCGGTCGTGTCCTGGTCCTGCACGTCGACGCTGAAGCCGGACTGCTCGAGCACCTGTCTGGCGGAAGCCTCGTCCTGGCTCGTCACGTCCGGAACCGTCGTCTGTTTCGGCCCCTTGGAGACGAAGAGCGTGACCGTGCCGCCTCGTGCCAGCGAGGAGCCGCCGCGCGGATCCTGGTCGATCACGGTGTCCTTCGGCTGGGCCGAGTCGACGTCGCGTCGAGCGACCGCGAAACCGGCCCCCTGGAGCGCGCCCGCGGCGTTGTCGAAGAGTTGGCCGCGCACGTCCGGAACGTCGAGCGGTTGCAGCCCCTTCGAGACGTTGATGTGCACGATCGAGCCCTGGTTCACGATGCGCCCGCCGCGCGGCGACTGGGCGACGACCGTGTTGGCGGTGTCCTTCGAGAAGACCTGGAGCACCCTGAACTTGAGCTTCGCGTCGGCGAGCGCGGCGATCGCGTCGTCGCGCGACTTGCCCATCACGTCCGGCACGTGGACCTTGGGCGGCCCGGTGGAGACGAAGATGTCGACAGCGGTTCCTTTGTCCACCCGGGCGCCGGCCACGACTCCCTGTTCGTAGACCTGGCCGATCTTCATGGTCGTGTTCGGCTTGCGGTGGACGGCCGCCGCTAGCCCCTTGCTGTTCAGCTTCTGGACCGCGAGGTCTTCGCGCATCGAGACGACGAACGGCACCGACACGGTGCCCGACCCGCCTAGCGAGTCCTGGATCTTGCCGAAGGCGTAGTAGCCCGAGACGGCCGCTGCGATGACAAGGAGCAGCGCGAGCAGCCAGGGCCAGATCGGGCGCCGGCGCGGCGGAGGCTCGGCGTAGCGATACGAGGGCCGCGCTTCGGGCGGCGGCCGGCGCGGCGGGACGATCGCCGTCGGTGCGCTGGCGAGCGCGGCGCCCGACAAGACCGCCGTCGCGGCATCGGCCGTCTCGGCCGTCACGCCGACGCCGGCCGCGACGCGCTCGAGCTCTGCGTCCATCTCCTCGGCGGTCTGGAAGCGGTCCTCGGGGTTCTTCGCGAGCGCCCGCAGCACGACCATGTCGAGGTCGGGCGGGATGTCCGGGCGCAGCAGCGACGGAGGCCGCGGCGTGTCCGAGAGGTGCTTCATCGCGATCTCGACCGGGGTCTCCCCCGTGAACGGCACCTGGCCCGTGAGCATCTCGTAGAGCACGACGCCGATCGAGTAGAGGTCGGAGCGCTGATCGACCGGGGCGCCGCGCGCCTGCTCCGGCGACAGGTACTGCGCCGTGCCGATGATCGAGCCCGCCTCGGTCATCTGGCTCACTCCGGCGCGCGCGATGCCGAAGTCGGTCACCTTCAGCCGCCCATCGGCGTCCGCCATCACGTTGTGCGGCTTGATGTCGCGGTGGACGACGCCCTTCCGGTGCGCGAACCGCAGCGCCGCGAGCACCTGGCGCGTGGCTGCGATCGCGTCCGGGATCGGAAGCGGCCCCCGGGCGACGACGAGCTCCTTCAGGCTCCGCCCGTCCAGGTACTCCATAGCGATGTAGTAAGTGCCCTCGGCCTCGCCGCGGTCGTAGATCGAGACGATGTTCGGATGCGAGAGGCCCGCTGCGTTCTTGGCCTCTCGGCGGAAGCGCTCGACGAACTGGTCGTCGGGCGCGTACTTGTCGTTGAGGATCTTGATCGCGACGCGCCGCCCGAGCTCCTCGTCCTCGGCCAGGTAGACGTCCGCCATCCCTCCGGAGCCGAGCTTCCGCATGATCCGGTAGCGGCCGTCGAAGAGCGTGTTGATGAGGGTGTCGGAGAGAGTCACCTGAGCAGCGCTTCCATGATCTGCTTGACGATCGGGGCTGCGACCTCCCCGCCGGTCGCGTGCTGGCGCTCGACGACCACGGCCACGGCGTAGCGCGGGTTGTCGGCTGGTGCGAAGGCGATGAACCAGGTCGTGTTCACGTGGTTCTCACCTGTCTCGGCGGTTCCTGTCTTGCCGGCGACCCTGATTCCCGGGATCTGAGCCGCGGTGCCGGTGCCGCCCGTCACGACCGACTGCATCATCTGGTTGATCTCCGCCGCATGCTGCGGCTGAACTGCACGTCCGAGCGCATCCGGCTTCGTCGTGACCACGGTCGAGCCGTCCGGCGCGGTGACCTTGTCGACGACGAACGGCCGCATGACGAGGCCGCCGTTCCCGATCGTCGCCGCGATCATCGCCATCTGGAGCGGCGTCACGAGCATTCGCTCCTGCCCGAACGCGAGCCGGCCCGGGTCGACCTGGAAGTCGTTCTTCGGGAAGAACAGCTTGCCCTTGTTGTAGAGCCCGCTGATCGCACGCTCGTTGACCGGGGTCTCGAGCGGCGGCACGGAGTAGAAGCCGAACTTCTTCGCATGGTTGAGGATGGCCTTCGGCCCGAGCGCCTTGCCGATGTTGCAGAAGACGGCGTTGATCGAGTGCTGGAGCGCCTGCGTGAAGGTGACGGTGCCAAAGCGCTCGGGCCCGCTCTGGTCGGCGAAGTTGAAGACCGGCTTGCCGTACTCGGTGCAGAAACCGGGGTCGTAGAACGTCGAGTTGACGTTGAACTTGCCGCTGTCGAGCGCGGCCGAGGCGGTCACGACCTTGAACGCGGAGCCGGGGACGTACAAGCCCGACTCGGCCCGGTTGAAAAGCGGCGAGCAGCCGAACTTCGGCCGCGACGCGAGGTTGAAGTGGTTCTCGATCAGGTTCGGGTCGTACGTCGGGCTCGAGACGCTGACGAGCATCGCCCCGGTTTTGACGTCGAGCGCGACCGCCGCGCCGCACTTCCCGCCGAGTGCGTTGAGCGCCACCCGCTGCGCCTTCGGCTGGAGCGTCAGGTGTAGGTCATTGCCCTTGATCGTCTCGCCCTTGAGCTTGTCGAGCGTCGTGTCGACCACCGTGCTCAGGTTCGTGTTCGAGCCGGTCAGGAAGTCGTTCTCGGACTCCTCGAGCCCGGCCCTCGAGCGCACCTGTGTCGAGTAGCCGACGATGTGGGCCGCGAGCCCGCGCTGCGGGTACTTGCGGAAGTAGAGCGTCTGACCGCCGGTCCGGCGCCGGTAGTTGTCGGCGAGGACGGTGTGCCCGTCGCCGGCGATGATCTTGCCGCGCTTGACCGTGAACTCGGCGACGCGCTGGATCGCGTTGTCCTGCCGGTTCGCGAGCCCGTCCGACGCCCAGGCC
>JBKPQP010000078.1:0-4738 GCA_046734155.1 Actinomycetota bacterium
GACGTTGTAGGCTCCTTCCGTGCAGTTTCGGCAGTTCGTCGACGACGATCTCGGCTGCGCGTCCTACCTGATCGGCGACGAGTCCTCGGGTGAGGCCGTGGTCGTCGATCCCGCGTACGCGATCGAGCCCTACCTCGAGGAAGCCAGGAAGCGGCACGTGAAGATCACGGGCGTCTTGGAGACGCACACGCATGCCGACCACGTCTCCGGGCACGGGCGGTTCGCGCTCGAGCACGACGTCCCAGTGCACGTCCATCCGGCAGCGAACCCGGAGTACCCGCACGAGCCGCTCGCGGACGGGCAGGAGATCTCGCTCGGCGACGTGAAGATCCGCGTCCTGCACACGCCCGGTCACCGGCCGGAGCACTGCTGCTTCGTCGTCGTCGACACGTCGCGCGGCGACGAGCCGTGGCTCGTGATCACGGGCGACTCGCTCCTGATCGGCGACGCGGCGCGGCCCGACCTAGCCAGCGAGGCGATCGAGGGCGCGACCGGCCTCTACGGCAGCCTCCAGAAGCTGCTCGAGCTCCCCGACGGCGTCGAGCTCTATCCCGGCCATGTTGCGGGCTCGCTTTGCGGCGCCGGAATGAGCTCCAAGGCGTCCTCGACGATCGGGTTCGAGCGGCGGTTCAACCACGCGCTGAACGTCGACCAGGACGAGTTCGTGCATGAGCGGGCGAACTCGTCGACGCCGCGCCCGCCGAACATGGACAACATCGTCGAGCTGAACCGCGGGCCGTTCCTCGCCGCGCAGCCGCCGCTCGACACGATCGACTCGCCGGATGGCGCGGCGGTCCTCGACGTCAGGCGCGCGCGGAAGTTCGTCGTGGGCCACGTCCCGGGTGCGTTCAATGTCCCGTTCAAGGGCTCCTCGTTCGCGACGAAATCCGCGTTCCTGCTGGGCGCGGACGAGCCCGTCGCCATCTACGCCGACTCCCAAGAACAGGCCGAGGCGGCCGCCCAGGGCCTCCGCTCGGTCGGCCTCTTCGAGCTGCGCGGCTACCTTCCCCACGCCGACATGAGCGAGACGCTCGAGCCGATCGAGATCGACGAGTTGGAAGGCCTAGTCGCCGACGGCAAGGTCGAGGTGCTGGACGTGCGCGAGAAGTCCGAGCGCGACGAGGGTTACATCGAGGGCACGCGACACATGCCGTATCGCCTCGTCCGGGCCTTCGCCGACGACCTCAAGGCCGAGGAGCTCCCCGTGGTCACCATCTGCACGACGGGGTCGCGCGCGACGACCGCCGCGAGCGTGCTGACCGCGGCCGGCGTCGATGCCCGTCCAGTGCTCGGGAGCGGAGTCGAGGACTGGGCCGAGCGTGGCGGTCATACGGTGCACTTCCGCCGCTGTGGCAACTGAGCTCCGCGAGATCGTCCCGCCGGACACCGCGCTCGCCTTCCCGGCCATGCAGGCGCTGCGGCCCCACTACGTGGAAGAGTCAGCGTTTGTCGAGCGGGTCGACGAGGTACAGCGCGCCGAGGGCTACCGGCTCGTCGGGATCTTCGAGGACGAGCCGACACATGCTCTCGCCGTAGCCGGCTTCCGGGTCGGCCACATGCTCATGTGGGGGCGGTTCCTCTACGTCGACGATCTCTCGACGCTCCCCGAGGCGCGCCGCCGCGGCTACGGCAGGCAGCTACTTGACTGGCTAGGCGAGGAAGCCGAGCGGCTCGGCTGCGAGCAGTTCCACCTCGACTCGGGCGTCGGCCCGACCCGCACGGACGCGCACCGCCTGTACTTCAACACCGGCCTCGAGATCACGTCGTTCCACTTCGCGCGGAAGCTCTAGCTCGCAGCGGCCAGGAGCGCCTCGCCCTCCCGGATGTAGGCCTTCGCACCGACGGAGCGCCAGAAATCGAGCGAGCGCTTGAGCTCCCCGTCGGCTTCGACCCTGCTTCCTTCTCGAACGAGCGCCTCCGCGGCTCGCAGCCGCGCGTCGGCTTCCTCGGGCAGCGCACCCATTGCGCCATAGAGGCTCGCGGCCCGCTCGAAGTCCCCGGAGACGTACGCAGCGGCCGCCTCGCGCCACGGCGTCTTGATGCTCGAAGCCTCGACCAGCCTCTCGAGCTCGGACCTTTCCTCGAGGGTCGCGAGCACGACTGCGAGATCGCTCAGCCAAGTGAAGTCGCCGGCGATTCCGAGACCATGTTCTTGCCATTCGCTCAGAAGCTCTGACGACAATCTTTCCGCTCGCTCTCGATCACTCGCCATGAACGCTCGGGCGGCGAACGCGAGCGCCGGCCGCATGACCTGAGGATCCTTGGCGGCCTCGGCGCGCTCGAGCGCCCGGGTCGCATCTTCCTGAGCGCCGCGTACATCGTCGAACGCCAGGCGAATGCGGCCGCGCAAAAAGCGGGCCGGCGTCTCGATCCAGAATCCCGGCTCTGCAACCTCGGAGATGAAGGCGTCCAGCGTCTCGACCACCTCGTCCCAGCGACCCTGGAAATAGAGATCCCAGTACTGGTCGCCCTCAATCCACATGAGCCAATTGGCGAGCCCGAACCGCTCCCCAAGGCGAGCCGCTTCACCTCTCATCGCCTTTGCCCGCTCGAGCGCCCCAAGGTCGGCGAGGGTGGACGCGAGGTTGCCGAACGCTCGAACGCTCTCGATCGAGTTGGCCGCGACGGCGATCGCAGCGCTCTGCTCCAGGTCGTCGATCCCGCCCGCGTCGCCAAGCGAAACCCGGGCGAAACCCATGTTGTTCAGCGCGTGGGACCGGATCGGGTCGATGTGGAGCTCATCGGCCATCGCGAGAGCCTCGCGGCCGAAGCGGATGGCGTCCTCGTTCTCTCCGGCAAGCGCTGCGAACCGCGATGCGTTCGCAAGCACATAGGCCTTCGAGTACGAGTTGGGCTGATCGGCAATCAAGGTTTGGGCGGCGCGCACCCGTTCGAAGCCTTGGTCCTGCTGGCCATGGAGCCAGAAGATCTCGCCAAGTAAAACCTCAGCCTCCGCAGCCTGGGCTGTATCCCCTGACGCGAGCAGAGCATCTCGGGCTTCGGACATCAGGGCGAGCGACCCGAGCGGCTCGACCGCGTGAAATGCTCTAGCGTGTCTGAAGAGGAGGTCCGCCCGGTTGTCGTCGTCCCCGGGCAGGAGCTCGAGAGCCCCGGAGTAGAAGCTCCTGGCGGCCGGAAATGCGCTCAGCGCGTACGCACGATCCCCGGCTTCCCGGAGGCGGAGCCGTGCTCGGGCTGCGAGCCCTGTCGTCTCGAGGCCCGCTGCTCGATCGAGCTCGAGCGCGGCGAGGTAATGGTGCGCAAGCATCTCGGCGTGCTCCTCGGGGCGCCCGAGCGACTCGATCCACTCGGCTGCCCGCTGGTGCTTCTCCGAACGCGCGGCGCGCGGGATCTGCGAATACGCGACGTCGCCGACGAGGAGGTGGCTGAACACGTACTGGCTCTCCTCGCCGACAGTTGAACGACGCTCGCGGCGAACGAACTCCTTCCGCTCCAGCCGGTGGAGGAGCAGTTCGGCCTCGCGCCGGTCCCGACCGCCGATGAGCTCGAGCGCTCCGAGCCAGAAGACCTTGCCGACCACGGCCGCGTCCTGAAGCAGCAGCTTCTCCTCGATCGGAAGCGCGTCGAGCCGGGCGGCAATGATTCCTTGGACTGACTCGGGAAGCCTGAGCACGCCTCCGTCCGCTCCAAGCTCCTCGACCATGCGCGCGAATTCCTCGGTGTAGAGGGGATTGCCGCCTGCGCGCTCGATCAACGTAGCCTGGAGGTCAGCCGGGAGCACGGACCGCTCGAGGAGCGCATGGACGAGTCGCGCGGTGTCGTCGTCGGAGAGGGGCGACAGCGAGATCGTTGCCGCGTTCGACTTGCCTCCACCCCAGCCGGGGCGCCTGGTCAGCAGCTCGGGCCGGGCCGTGCAGACGACGAGCACCGGGACGCCGCCGGCCCAGTCGACGAGGTGGTCGATGAAGTCCAGGAGGCTGTCGTCGGCCCAGTGCAGATCCTCGAACACGAGGACGAGTGGACTGTGCTCCGCGAGTGCCTCGAAGAATCGCCGCCAGGCAGCGAACGCCTCCGCCTGCCGATCGCTGCCGGTGTGCTCCCCGTGACCCAGCCCGACGAGCGGCCGCAGATGGCTCTCGACCCACTCGCGATCGGACGCGCCGTCAAGAGCTTCCGAGACCACCCCCTCAAGGCGTTGCTGCGCCTGGTCGGACGAGTCGGTCTCGAGGATCCCGGCGTGGGCCTTGACCATCTCGGTCAGCGCCCAGTACGTGACACCCTCGCCATAGGGCAGGCAACGACCTTGGCGCCAGTAGACGAGCTCCGCCTCCTCATCCACGACCACGGAGAGCTCGGAGACGAGCCGGCTCTTGCCGATCCCTGGGACGCCGACGATCGTCACGAGCTGTGACGAGTGCTCCTGCCTGGCGCGTTGCAGCGCGCCTCGTAGGAGATCGACCTCCTGGTCGCGACCCACGAGCGGAGCACCCGTTGTTCTGGTCACGTCGACGCCGAAGCGCGACCGCGCCTCGATCGCCTCCCAGACCGGTATCGGCGCCGACTTGCCCTTCGCTTCAACGGGCTCACGCGGCTCGAAGACGATCGGCTGTTGGGTAGCCCTGTGCGTCGTCTCGTCGACGAGGATTCCGTTCACCGGCGCCGCTGACTGGAGCCGCGCCGCGGTGTTGACGACGTCACCGGAGGCCATGCCCTCGCCTTCAGCGGGCCTCGCTCCGAGCGCGACGAGCGCCTCGCCGGTCGTAACTGCGACCCGCAC
>JBKPQP010000079.1:0-7734 GCA_046734155.1 Actinomycetota bacterium
TCTTGCCCGCATCGATGTGGGCCATGATTCCGATGTTGCGGACGCGCTCGAGCGTCGGCGGTGCCTTGGTGGTGGTCTCAGCCATGTGGGTTACCAGCGGTAGTGGGCGAAGGCCTTGTTGGCCTGCGCCATTCGGTAGAGGTCGTCCTTGCGCTTGAATGCTCCGCCCTGCTGCTCGAGGGCGTCGAGAATCTCGCCGGCGAGCTTCTCGTCCATGCGCTTCTCCCGCCGCTGCCGCGCGAACATCACGAGCCAGCGGACGGCGAGCGTCCGGGCCCGGCGTTGCGGAACCTCGACGGGAACCTGGTACTGCGCGCCGCCGACTCGCCTCGGGCGAACCTCGAGCACCGGCGTCACGGTCTTGACGGCCTGCTCGAGCACCTCGACCGGCGGCTTGCCGGTCTTCGAGCCGACGCGGTCGAGCGCGCCGTAGACGATCTGCTCGGCGGAGGACTTCTTCCCGCGCGTCATCACCTTGTTGATCACCTGGGTGACGAGCTGCGAGTTGTAGACGGAGTCCGGCGACACGTCGCGGACCTGGATCTCTGCGCGGCGAGGCATGGGCTACCCCTTCTTGGCCCCGTACTTCGAGCGGCCCTGCTTGCGGTCGCTCACGCCCGCCGTGTCGAGGGCGGCGCGGATCACCTTGTAGCGGACGCCCGGCAGGTCACGCACACGACCGCCGCGGATGAGCACAACTGAGTGCTCCTGGAGGTTGTGCCCCTCGCCGGGGATGTAGGTCGTGACCTCGAACCCGTTCGTCAGCCGGACACGCGCGACCTTCCGAAGCGCCGAGTTCGGCTTCTTCGGGGTGTGCGTGAACACGCGCGTGCAGACCCCCCGCTTCTGCGGGGCGCCGGTGAGGGCCGGGCGCTTGGTCTTGCTCTTGGGCGCGCGGCGACCTTTACGAACGAGTTGGTTGACGGTGGGCATGAACTCCCGAGGATAGGTTCTGACACAACAAAGGTCGGCAGGGCGGCGCCTGCCAACCGAGCGCCAATGGTAGCGAAAAACGCGCGCGGGCCCGCAAACCGCGCAGCGAAGAGGCTTCGAGAGGCCATTCGACCTATAGGCAGGGGCCGAAAATGCCGATTACAGTGGAGATGAAACCGCACCGGCGGCCCGGATCGCGGGAAACGGCCGAGACCACGAGAGGAGCGAGATTGTGAGGGAGCGGCGATGACGATCGCCCTCGCCGCCGTCGGTGCAGCGCTCGCCACGCTGCTGCTGACGCTGGTCGTCCTCTGGGCCCGGCAGCGGGGGCGCAAGCGCGAGGCCGAGCTGACGGACGCCCTTCGCGAGCTCGAGGCCCGCATGGACACGATGGTCAGCGAGTTGACCGACACGATCGAGCGGACCCAGCACGAGGGCCAGCGCACGCGGATGCTCGGAGAGCTCGCCGGGTCGATCGACCTGGACGAGGTGCTGAACCGGGTGCTCGAGGCAGCGGGCGCTATCGACGGCGTCGACGCCGCGCTGATCACGGTCGGCGCGACGCCTGGAGTGGAGCCGATCGTCTCGGCGCTCGGGTTGTCGGCGGCGGAGGCCGAACGCCAGGCCGTGCTCGGCCCCCCGGACGGGCGCGAGGCACGCGCGATCTCGATGTCGTACGAATACGGGCCCGAGGACGAGGACGCCGACGGCGAGGCCATCCGCTCGGGCGTCGCCGTCCCGCTGCCCGGAGAGACGGCCCACCTCGGGTTGCTCACGATCTTCACCCGGGCAACCGACACGAGGTTCGGCGAAGCCGAGGTCAGCGAGCTCGAGGAGCTCGCCCTGCGCGCCGGCCCGGCAATCGAGAACGCGAGGCGCTTCCGCGAGGCGCGACAGCTCGCCGACCTCGACGCGCTGACCGGGCTTCACAACCGGCGGTACTTCCACGAGACGCTCGCCCGCGAGGTCGCGCGCGCGCACCGCTACGACCGGAACCTCGCGCTGATCATCTTCGACCTCGACGACTTCAAGGCCATCAACGACCGGATCGGCCACCTCTCGGGCGACGGCGTGCTCGCCGAAGCCGCAGAGCGGATTCGCGACGTCGTGCGCTCGGCGGACATCGCGTGCCGCGTCGGAGGCGACGAGTTCGCGGTCATCCTCCCGGAGTCGAAGCTCCGGGACGCGGACCAGCTCTACACGCGGCTGCGAACGGCGCTCTCGTCGAAGCCGGTCGGCCAGGCGGGCCCGCTGACGATGTCGGCCGGCGTCGCCGAGCTCCAGGCGGACGACGACGCGATCGCCTTCTTCCAGCGGGCCGACCATGCGCTGTACGGCGCGAAGGAAGCCGGCAAGGGCCAGGTCGTGGCCGCGACCCTGATCAACCCCGAGCCACCGACGAACGTCCCGCCGACGATCGCCCCGGTTCCGTCCCCCGAACCGCCCGAAGAACCGCCCACGAACCTCGACGCCGCCGGCTGAACGGCGTTAGACCACGAAATGGAGAAGGCGGCCGTCAAGGCCGCCCTCTCACCGAATCGATTCGAGTGCCTTACTCGTTGTCGAGCGGAGAATCGACCTCGGGGACTTCCTCGGCCTCGATCGCGTCACGCGGCTCGCCGTTCCCGGCGTCGCCGCCGTTCGTCGGCTCGCCGCCGAAGTCGATGCCGAGATCCTGGAGGCTGAGACTCTCGCCGTCGCCGGAGCCGATCTCCTCGAGCGCGCGCAAGAGCGTGGCCCGCTCGTAGGTCTCCTTCGGCACCTTCTCGGACGGCCCGATCTCGACGTTCCGGTACTGCTTGAGACCGGTCGCCGCCGGGATCAGCTTCCCGATGATCACGTTCTCCTTGAGGCCGAGCAGGTTGTCGACCTTGCCCTCGATCGAGGCGTCGGTCAGCACCTTGGTCGTCTCCTGGAAGGACGCGGCCGAGAGGAACGACTCGGTCGCCAGCGAGGCCTTCGTGATCCCAAGGATCAAGGGCTCGTGGGTCGCCTGCTCGCCCTTCTCCTTCTTGACCCGCGCGTTCTCCTTCTCGAGCACGATCTTGTCCACGAGCTGGCCGGGCAGGAGCTCGGTGTCGCCCGCGTTCTCGACGCGGACTTTCTTCAGCATCTGCCGGACGATCAGCTCGATGTGCTTGTCGTGGATCTCGACGCCCTGTGAGCGGTAGACGCGGAGCACCTCGGACACGAGGTAGAGCTCGGTCGGGGTCGAGCCCTTGCCGGACTGCGCATGCAGCGCGAGCAGCTCGGCCGGAGCGATCGAGCCCTCGTGGAGCGGATCGCCCAGCTCGACGTGGTCGCCCTTCTTGACGAGCAGGCGCGTCCGGCGCGGCAGCGCGTAGCTGACCTCGTCGAGCTCCTCGCCGTCCTCGCCCTTCTCGTCGGGCACGACCGTGACCTTCACGCCGCGGTCGGTCTGCTCGATGTCGACCAGCCCGGCCACCTCGGCGAGCTTCGCGGCGCCCTTCGGGTTCCGCGCCTCGAAGATCTCGACGACGCGCGGGAGGCCGTGGGTGATGTCGGCGCCGGCGACGCCGCCCGTGTGGAACGTCCGCATCGTGAGCTGCGTCCCGGGCTCGCCGATCGACTGCGCGGCGATGATCCCGACCGCGTCGCCGATCTCGGCCATCTCGCCGGTGCCGAGGAAGATCCCGTAGCAGTCACGGCACACGCCGTAGTCGCTGCGGCACTTGAGCACCGAACGAACCGGAAGCGTCGTCTCCTCGGCCTGGTCGTCGAGCTCGTCGACGATCTCCTGGAGTAGCGGGGCGGTGACGACGTCGCCCTTCGAGGCGAGCTTCGTCTTCCCCGGCTTACCGGACGCGAGCGGCTTCATCACGTCCTCTCCGAGCACGCGGCCGAGGACGCTCTTGTTCAGCCCGTCCGTGGAGAGCACGGGGAGCTCGATGAACTCCTTCGTCTTGCAGTTCTCGTCACGGATGATCACGTCCTGGGCGACGTCGACGAGACGCCGGGTCAGGTAACCCGAGTCGGCCGTGCGGAGCGCCGTGTCGGCGAGGCCCTTGCGGGCGCCGTGGGTCGAGATGAAGTACTCGAGCACCGATAGGCCCTCCATGAAGTTGGCCTGGATCGGGCGCTCGATGATCTCGCCCTTCGGATTCGCCATCAGGCCGCGCATGCCGGCGAGCTGGCGGATCTGCTTGAACGACCCGCGCGCTCCCGAGTTGGCCATCATGTAGATCGGATTGAGCGTGAAGAGCGTCCGCTCCATCGCGTCGGCAACCTCGTCGGTCGCCTCCGTCCAGATGTTGACGATCTGCTCGTGGCGCTCTTCCTCGGTGATGAGGCCGCGCTCGTACTGGTCCTCGACCTTCTCGACCCGCTCCTCGTAGCGCGCCAGGATCTCCTGCTTGTCCTCCGGCACCACGATGTCGTTCTTCGAAATCGTGATCCCGCCCTGGGTCGCGTACTTGAAGCCGAGCGACTTGATCGTGTCGAGCACGCCGGCGATCGCGTGCGCTCCGTAGCGGTTCGCGAGCTCGCTGATGAGGTCGTCGGTCTCGCGCTTGGCGAGCGTCTGGTTGATGAACTCGGGCGGCTCGAACTCCTCGCCCTCCTCGAACGCCTCCCCGAGGGAGCGCTCGACCTCAGCGTTGAAGATCACGCGCCCGGGCGTGGTCAGGACCAGCTCGTCGCGCCAGCGGTACTCGATCGGCTGCTGGAGCCCGATCTGCTTCGCGTCGACCGCTAGCTCGACCTCGTCCTCGTTCTGGAAGCGCGGCGGACGCGGCTTGAGCTTCTCGACCGTCGTCTTCGTGAGGTCCTGCTCGCAGTACGTGAGGTAGTAGCCCCCGAGCACCATGTCCTGGCCGGGCGTGGCCAGCGGGCGCCCGTTCGCGGGCGAGAGGATGTTGTTCGAGCTGAGCATGAGCAGCCGCGCCTCCGCCTGGGCCTCGGCCGAGAGCGGAAGGTGCACGGCCATCTGGTCGCCGTCGAAGTCCGCGTTGAACGCGTGGCAGACGAGCGGGTGGACCTGGATCGCCTTGCCCTCGACGAGCACGGGCTCGAAGGCCTGGATTCCGAGGCGGTGCAGCGTCGGCGCCCGGTTGAGCAGCACCGGATGCTCGGCGATGACCTCCTCGAGCACGTCCCAGACCTCGGGCGTCATCGAGTCCACGTACTTCTTCGCCGCCTTGATGTTCTGGACGGCCTTGCGGTCGACGAGCCGGCTCATGATGAACGGCTTGAACAGCTCGAGCGCCATCAGCTTCGGCAGGCCGCACTGGTGGAGCTTCAGGTACGGCCCGGCGACGATCACCGAGCGGCCGGAATAGTCCACGCGCTTGCCGAGCAGGTTCTGCCGGAAGCGGCCTTGCTTGCCCTTGAGCATGTCCGAAAGCGACTTCAGCGGGCGGTTGCCCGGCCCGGTCACGGCGCGGCCGCGGCGGCCGTTGTCGAACAGCGCGTCGACGGCCTCCTGGAGCATGCGCTTCTCGTTGTTGACGATGATCTCCGGCGCGCCGAGATCGAGCAGCCGCTTGAGGCGGTTGTTCCGGTTGATCACGCGCCGGTAGAGGTCGTTCAGGTCGCTCGTGGCGAACCGGCCGCCGTCCAGCTGCACCATCGGGCGCAGCTCCGGCGGGATGACCGGGACCGCCTCGAGGACCATCCACTCGGGCTTGTTCTCCGACTTGATGAACGCGTTGACGACCTTCAGCCGCTTGATCGCACGCTGCTGCTTCTGCCCCTTCGAGGTCTTGATCGTCTCGCGGAGCGAGGCCGCCTCGGCGTCGAGGTCGAGATCCCGGAGCAGGTCGCGGATCGCCTCCGCGCCCATGCCGCCCGTGAAGTAGACGTCGAAGCCGTACGGCGAGCCGAAGCGGTCCTTGAGCTCACGGAACAGTTGCTCGTCGCCGATGATCTGCTTCGGCTCGAGCTCTTTGAAGAGGTCCCACGTGTCGGCGAGGCGCTGCTTCGAATCCTCCGCCGCATCGTGGGCGTCCTTGCGCCGCGAGTCGATGTCGAGGTACATCTCGCGCACCTTGAGCGACCACTGGACGATCGCGTCGAGATCCTCCTTCTGGATCTTGCCGTCCGTGCGCAGGCAGAGGTCGTTCGTCAGCTCGCGGATCTCGTCCGCGCTCGCGCCCGGCTCGGCCGTGTCCAGAACCTCGCGGAGGAGGCCCTTGCCGAGGTCGCGCGTCTTCTCGACGAGCTTCTCGTCGATCCCGGCCACGAGCTCCTGATCGTCCTCGTGGACCTGTGCCTTCTTGACGAGCAGGCCGTCGATCACGCGGTTGATGTGCTTCGTGACCGCGCCCTTCTTCGAGCCCGTCGCCTTCGCGAGGTCCTTGTAGAGGCCGGCGAGCGCCTCGCGGATCTGGATCGCGGCGGTCGCCACCGACTCCAGCTCCTTCGGGGTCAGGCGCCGGTCGTCGCGGATCGCCGCGTTGCGGACGAGCTCGCGGATCTTCTTCGAGTCCTCGGTCGTGATCTTGTTCGCGACGTCTAGGAAGAGCTTCCCGACGAGCTCGCGCGCCTCCTCGAGCGGCGGGATGCCCTGCTCCTCGGCCCAGTTCGACAGGCCGCGGGCCCAGAACTCGTCGTCCTCGTCGAAGTTCCGCTCGGTGCCCTTGGCGAAATAGCTCCGGCGCCTCTTGAGCCGGTCCTCGAGCGCGGCAAGCGCCTCGTCGCGGTCGACGTCGATCTGCTCCTTCTCGGCCTCGACCTTGCTCTCGAGGTCGTTCAAGTCCTTCTTGCGCTTCGCGACGTCGACCGTGGTCACGATCGAGGCGGCGAAGTAGAGGACTTTCTCGAGCTCGCGCGGGGCGATGTCGAGCAGGTAGCCGATGCGGCTCGGCACGCCCTTGAAGAACCAGATGTGCGAGACGGGCGCGGCGAGGTCGATGTGACCCATGCGCTCGCGTCGCACCTTCTGGCGCGTCACCTCGACACCGCAGCGCTCGCAGATGATGCCCTTGTAGCGGACTCGCTTGTACTTGCCGCAGTAGCACTCCCAGTCCTTCGTTGGACCGAAGATGCGCTCGCAGAAGAGACCGTCACGCTCAGGCTTCAGCGTGCGGTAGTTGATCGTCTCGGGCTTGGTGACCTCGCCGGACGACCAGTCTCGAATCTGCTTCGACGACGCGAGACCGATGCGGATCGCGTCGAAATCGTTGATGTCGATCAAAGTTCCCTCAGCTCTCTTCCGTTGTTTCTGCCGTTGCCTCTTCTGTGACCTCGACTTCGGCCAGGTCGGTCAGCGTCTCGTCGGCCGGCAGCGCCAGCTCGCCGTCCTGGTCGACTCGTTCCTGTCCCTCCTCGGTCTCCTCGGCGGTCGGTTCACGCGCCGCCGCGCGGAGCGAGCCCGGCGAGAGGTCGATGCCGAGCTCCTCGGCCGCCCGTAGGAGCTCGTCGTCTTCCTCCCGAACCTCGACCTCGGCGCCTTCCTCGGAGAGCACGTCCACGTCGAGTGCGAGGGACTGCATCTCCTTCAGCAGCACCTTGAAGGACTCCGGGATCGACGGCTCGGCGATGTTCTCGCCCTTGACGATCGCCTCGTAGGCCTTCACGCGCCCGACCGTGTCGTCGGACTTGATGGTGAGCATCTCCTGGAGCGTGTATGCGGCGCCGTAGGCCTCGAGCGCCCAGACCTCCATCTCGCCGAAGCGCTGCCCACCGAACTGCGCCTTGCCCCCCAGCGGCTGCTGGGTGACGAGCGAGTACGGACCGGTCGACCGCGCGTGGATCTTGTCGTCGACGAGGTGGAGCAGCTTCAGGATGTACATGAAGCCGACGGTGATCTTCTGGTTGTACGGCTCGCCGCTCTTGCCGTTG